>JAGLOK010000022.1 GCA_023139005.1 Clostridiales bacterium
CAGAATACTTTAGTATTCGTGTTGAGCTCAACATGTACTTCAAGACCGATGGTAATATCATATTCATTCATCATGATATACTTCCCGGTGTTTGTTTGTGATAGTCGGTTTTCTGTTGGAATGCATGTACAGTCGATAGTAGCATATAATCTGAATCATTGGGACCAATAAGTTGCAACCCCAGTGGTAGCCTGTCGTCATTGAAACCACCCGGAAATGAAACAGCAGGCAATCCTGCAATGTTCACCGACACAGTACATATATCTGCTTTATACATGCTAATTGCATCTGCTTTTTCACCAAACTTGAATGCAGCAGAAGGTGTTGTTGGAGATAGAATCATGTCTGCTTTTTTAAATATATCATCAAAGCCGTTCTTCACAAGGCTTCTTGTTTTCATTGCTTTGGTGTAGTATTCATCATAGTATCCCGAGCGTAGTGCATAGGTTCCTAGCATGATGCGTTTTTTAACCTCATCTCCAAACCCTTCAGAGCGTGTCTTGGTGTAGAGATCTTCAAGATTGTCTGCATTCTGTGTGCGATAGCCATAGCGTATACCATCAAATCTTGAGAGATTGCTGGACGCCTCTGCTGATGACAGGATGTAGTATGCAGGCAGTGCATATGCAAGTGATGGCATAGATACGTGGATTACTTCACATCCCATCTTTTCAAATTGTTTGACCGCATCTTTTACAGCTTCTTTCATATCATCGGATATGCCTTCTCCCATGTATTCTTTGAGGATTGCGATGGTAGGCTTTTTAAAATTATTGATAGTATCATGCGTTGTGATGTAGCCGCCTTGTAATGATGTAGAGTCATGATTGTCTGCACAAGATATCGTATCCAATAGTGCAGCACAGCTTTCTGCATCTTTTGAAAGCGGACCGATTTGATCCAGTGATGATGCAAATGCAACCAAACCATAGCGTGACACTCTGCCATAAGTAGGTTTGAATCCTGTCACACCACAAAAAGCTGCCGGCTGACGAATAGAGCCACCGGTATCAGATCCCAATGATATAGGCGCCAGAGATGCTGCAACACTTGCAGCGCTTCCTCCAGAAGAACCACCGGGCACATAGTCTATGTTCCATGGGTTTTTGGTTTTTTTGAATGCAGAGTGCTCAGTCGATGATCCCATTGCGAACTCATCCATGTTGAGCTTTCCCAACGGTACGAGTAGGTTTTCTTTAATTTGCTTCACAACAGTCGCATCATAGGGTGGTATAAAGTTTTCAAGTATCTTTGATGCACACGTAGTCTTCGTTCCACGTGTACATATATTATCTTTAATAGCTATGGGTACACCTGCAAGAAGTGGCAATTGTTTGCCTTCCTTTTTTAGTGTATCAATTGTTTGCTGTATTTGTTTTGCACATTGCAATACTTCTTCTTCATTGAAGTACAAGTATGCATTAACAGTTTTTTCTACTTTCTTGATTTGTGCAATATACGCTTTTGCTGCAGCCACTGCGGTGATGTCACCCAATTTTATTTTTTCTGCAATTTCAATAGCGGAAAGCTTAATGATATCCATCATTCCACCACCTTGGGTACGACAAAGCAATTATTCACCGATTCCGGTGCATTTCCTAGGAGTTCTTGCAGATCGTGCTTTTCTCCCTCGATGTCTTCATCAAATACATTTTCACTCTTCTGCACATGTGATAATGGCTCGAGGTGTTTCGTATCGAGTGAGGATAGTGTATCTGCAAATGCGACGAGGGCATCCATATCTTTACGCATGGATTCTAATTCATTGTCGTTAAAGTAAAGCTTTGAAAGTTCTGCAATTTGTTTTACATCATCTTTTGTAACAGACATTTTATCTCCTCACTTTATTCTTCTATATCAAATTTGATGTTGATGTCGCTTAGTTGTGCATCTGATACTTCACTTGGAGCACCCATCATCACGTCTTGAGCCTTGCTGTTCATAGGGAATGCAACCACTTCTCGGATGCTAGGTTCATCTGCAATCAACATGACGATGCGATCAATTCCCGGAGCGATTCCTGCATGAGGTGGTGCACCATAGTGAAATGCATTGTACATCGCAGGGAACTTTTGCTCCACGACATGCTTTTCATATCCTGCAATTTCAAACGCCTTGATCATTGCATCGGGCATATGGTTTCTGACTGCACCACTTGAGAGTTCAACACCATTGCATACGATATCATATTGGTATGCTAAGATATCTAGTGGATCCTGAGTTTGCAGTGCTTGCATCCCACCTTGTGGCATGGAAAATGGATTGTGTGAAAAGTCAATCTTCTTATTCTCATTATCGTATTCAAACATGGGGAAGTCAACTATCCAGCAAAATTCAAAAACGTCCTCTTGAATGAGATTTAGTTGCTGTCCAAGTTCAGTTCGTATGATACCTGCAAGTTTTTCTGCTATCTGCTTTTTGTCAGCAATGAAAAACAATGCATATCCTGTTTCTGCCATAGTTAGTTCAATCAGTTTTTTTTGTGCATCATCGTTGATGAATTTAGCGATAGGCCCTGCCAAAGATAATTCTTCATTCACCTTTAGCCATGCCAACCCTTTTGCGCCATTTTGTGTTGCAAAGTCCACCATACGGTCAAACCATTTTCTGGGTTGTGTGCTACAATCGGGCACTGCGATGATACGAACGGTCTTATTTTTGAATGCTTGAAAGTCCAGTGTATCAAATATATGAGTAACGTCTTTGATCTCCAACGGATTGCGTAAGTCGGGTTTATCAGAGCCATAGCGAAGCATTGCTTCTTTGTAAGGAATCCGAATGAATGGATATTGTGTGATCTTCTTTTCTGAAAATTCACTAAAGACATCCACCATTACCTTTTCAATAATGTTGAAAACATCATCCTGCGTTGCAAACGCCATCTCCATATCCAGTTGATAGAATTCACCTGGAGATCTATCTGCACGTGCATCTTCGTCACGGAAGCAGGGTGCGATTTGAAAGTATCTATCAAACCCTGATGTCATATAGAGTTGCTTAAACTGTTGCGGTGCTTGAGGTAGTGCGTAGCATTTTCCGGGATGTACACGACTGGGCACCAAGTAGTCCCTAGCACCTTCAGGGGAAGAAGCTGTCAATATCGGAGTCTGCATTTCCAAGAAGTTTTGTGCTATCATCTTTTCTCGGATGAACTGAATGACTCTTGATCTCAGTATGATATTGTCATGCATTGTTTTACGCCTTAAGTCAAGGAATCGATATTTCAATCGCAATTCTTCGCGTACATGCTCTTCTGTATTCACGTCAAATGGCAGCATAGATTTTGATTTCCCCAGGATTTCGACATGTGTTGCATTGACTTCGATTTCACCGGTTGCCAAAGTCTTATTTATCATATCCAATGGGCGTATTTCAACCACTCCTGTGATAGACACAGTAGTTTCTTTTGATATCTTTTCAAATACTTCTTTGATCTCATTATGATTAATATTACTCACCACTTGTGTGATTCCATAGTGATCTCGAAGATCAATAAATAACACACCGCCATGATCGCGGACGTTGTGTATCCAACCTGCGATTTTCACTTCTTTTCCAATATCCTCTTTTGTCAGTTCACAGCAATTGTGTGTACGATATTGATGCATAATATTTCCTCCAGAATTTTTCTTTATAAAAAAACAAACCTTCATCTCCAAAAGGACGAAAGTTTCGTGGTACCACCTTTATTCAGGTGCAATGTGCTACACCATCTCTTTTTCTAACACTGTAAATAATTCATACAGCGTGCATATCTACTAATTATTACGTTCAATACACCGGCTACAAAAGGTTTATCCATTATAAGTATCATGTGAATGCTTCCAGCCTAGGCATTCTTCTCTATCAAGTACGTATAACGATGTCTTCATTACGAAGACTTTTTGTCATTGCCTTTAATATGCGATTTTTTAGAATTATATAGTATATCGACATTTATGTCAAATACATAACCAACTTTGTTCGAATATTAGATGAATGCGATAATCAGAGTAGTTGGAGTATTAGACATACAATGGTATAATATAGCATATAAGGGATATAATAAACGCACTGGGAGAACATCGACTATGAAATTCAAACTATATCTTTGTATCATACTCATTATATCAACTACCATTTTTTCTTCTTGTTCAAAAAAGGTTGACTATGAACCGCTTAAGAAAGGTGAAGCAGAACAATCACAGAACAATGATGAGTTCAAACCTCAGAAAAAGGACGATGAAACGGCAGTTGTTGATATTGCGCTACATTCAATAACTAGTAATGGGAAAATTGAGAAGAAAAAGCAAGTTGATATTATGCTTCAAGAACTTAACTTACGAACAATGGAAGACATCAATACACAGGTAAATATTATATGGATACCTAGGGATATATATGAAGATACCATTCTTGAAATGATTTCCAATAATGAATGTCCTGATATAATAGTGTCTAATAAGTATCATGAGTTATATGAAATACTTAAGTTGAATAATCAAATGTTGGACATTAGTGAATTGATGCCTATTTTTATGTCGAACACGTATCAAATGATTACTGATTTCTCTACAGATTTACTGAAAAATGCTAAAGAAGAAGATGGTACACAATACTTCTTGCCATCAACACACATGGCACCTACCAGATATTATATTACAACCCGAAAAGATATATATGAAAGATATGGGAAGAATGTTTTTACGCTAGAAGAATATTTAGACTATACCAAATGGATTGAAAAGAATGAGTCAAAATACACTCCTTATTTTTTTCTTGCATTTGATTTTTTTGATATCTATCTCGCAGGACATGGATACTTTGATTATTACATTATGTTCAAGACAGGAATTGATGATCCCAGCCAGACGTATAAACCTATTGAAGATATCCCGGAATTTAAAGATGCATGGAATCTATATCAACAATTTGATGGAAAATACAAAACTATTTACTCTAGATCTTCTCATATTCTGACTTTATCAAAGGACTATGAGTACAGCACAATCATATTATATCCACAGACAAAAGTATTAACACATGAAGGATATCAAGGAGCAGTATTCTTGGAAAAAGGGGATGCAACAGATGCTACGATGCGTTTTGTTGAGTGGCTCAACAGCAGTCAAGAGAATTATGACTTATTTCATTATGGAATAGAGGGGGAAGACTATCAACTGATGGGAGAACAAATTATTGCTATGCCCAAAAAATCGATGTCAACAATATTGAACTTTGACAATCAGAATATTTTTGGTAATTTCAAGTATGAACGTTCATATTGGGGATATCCAGACATGCACTCAAGAGTAAACAAGAGTCTTACTATAGAAAACTCCATTTCATTTGAGCAATGGCAAAAAGAGATGAATGCTACATACTTAAATGATGATGAGTATCGTGCAGAGATGTTCGACATAATGAATGGGGATATGTATGCTCAAAGAAATGAAATATATTGGAAATACTTTTCTAATGATCCACTTATAGATCTTATTAAAGATACTGAGTTTGATGATTTCCTCGCTGCGATGAAGGAAACTCAGGGAGACCAAATCGCAGAAATGATTAACAATTTGAGAGCAAAATATCAAGATAAGTAATACATGCTTCGGATGAAAGAAAAACTGTGTTGTATATTACAGTTACTTTTTCGTTGTTTTTAGCTATTTGCATTTGTGTTACCATCATTCGATGATATAATCTAGTCATAAAAAAACAATGAGGTAGTAGTCATGCTTGAAATCAAGGGATTAACCAAAAAATATAACAAATTAACTGCAATAGACAATGTCAATCTAAAGGTGGAGTCGGCGACGATATCTATCCTACTGGGGCCAAATGGTGCAGGAAAAAGCACTATGATGAAGTGTATCACTGGCGTATTGCGTTATGAGGGCGACATTCATGTATGTGGATACAATAATAAATCATCCGATGCACGAAGGAGGCTCGGGTACACTCCAGAAGTTCCTGCACTGTATGATTTACTTACACCTATGGAGCATATGGAGTTCATAGCAAAGGCGTATGATATAAAAGATTGGGAACCCAAGGCAGAGGCGTTACTTGAACGATTTGATCTAGACACACACAAGAAGAAAGTGGGCAATGAGCTCTCTAAAGGAATGAGCCAAAAGGTGAGTATTTGTTGTAGTTTATTGATTGATGCAGAGGTCATACTATTTGATGAACCTATGATTGGTTTGGATCCTGCTGCAATCAGAGAATTAAAGACAGTATTTGCAGAATTGCGCGACCAAGGTAAAGCAGTATTTATCAGCACACATATCATCGATAGTGTTCAAGAGCTATGGGACAGAGCGTTCATCATGCACAATGGAAAAGTGGAGAGAACCATCAATAGTGGCGATATCGACAATAGTGAATTAGAGAATATCTTCTTCAAGGTAACAGGCGATAGCGGACAGGATACACTATCATGAATGCGATACTATATCTAATCTGGCGTTCACTCGTTGGCATCGTTCGCAATTTCAAAAAGAAAAAGGGTCAGCTTGTGCTCGTAGTATTCCTAGTTGTCATCTTTGGAGTAATGATTGTAGGCAACAATCAAGTAGATGATCTTGCACAGTGGATTCCAACGGACTATCTAACTACCGCATATGCAACCATAGTCTTGATCGTTGCAGCACTCACCATTGATAACGGGATCAAAAAGGGAAGCTCCTCATATAGGATGGCAGATGTTCAATTCGTGTTTCCATCTCCCATATCCCCTAAACTGATACTGATTTATGGTTTTTTAAAGCAGTTTGCAATAAGCATATTGGTAGTTTTGTGGTTTGTCTTTCAATCGTTTAACATACGTAATATCTTCGGACTCACAGCTCAAGGTTTTTCGGTGTTTTTGTTGGTTACCTTTATTGTAGTGATGTATATGCCTGTGGTCAGCATGTGGCTATATTCCATTACCCTCAGAAAACAAGGTGCAAAGCGCATAATGCAGCGAATATTCTTGGGACTGGGCGCAGTACTTGCTATCGCAATCGTTACACTCACCATCATCAAAGGAGATCCAATTGAAGCAGCACAGATATTTCTTGGTGGCAGTTATTTTCAGTATATTCCCATCCTTGGATGGTTGGTTACACTGCTAAACGCTGCAAAGCTTGGATTTGACACATGGACATGGATATCCCTTGCATTGCTAGTTGCTGGGTTTGTGTTGATTTTATGGAGATTACTTTCTTCTGAAATTCCATTTTATGAAGAAGTGCTGAAGCAGACTGTTAGAAAAGAAAAGCAAATAGCTGCCAAAAAAGGTGGCATGTCTAACATGAATCTGAATTCTAAAAAGGCGCGAAAAGCAACAATCACATATAAGGGTACAGGACCAAAAGCACTCTTTTACAGACAACTTTTAGAGTATAAGAAAGCAGGTTTTTTGCTCTTTGATAGAGTCACAGTGATCCTTCTAGTTCTTGGTGTTGTCGGTGGATATGTTTTAAAAAATACAGGTTTACCGATTTCCATTGCACTTTATGCTGCGATATATTTGAATTTCATCTTTGCATTTTCAGGAAAATGGGTTAAGGAAATGAACAATCCATTTATCTATATCATGCCAGGAACTGCACTTGCAAAGCTTTGGTATGCAACAGCAGCCAATCATCTAAAGCATTTGGTGGATGGTACTGCGATATTTGTACCCATTGCAATACTTACAAAGCTAGACCCTGTAGTAACATTGGGATTCATCCTAGCCTATGCTGCTATTGGTGCGATATATATCTATGCAGATGTACTAAGCCGCAGAGTGTTTGGCAAATTGCATAAGGGGAATATTGCGAACATCTTCAAGATGCTTTGTATACTGTTTGTGCTTTCACCTGCATTGGTGGGATATATCATCATAACTTCAATGTTCCCAGATGTTATACTTATACAGTGGTTGGCACCATTGGGTATTGTTGCGTATTCCACAGTAATTAATTTACTGATTATGCTATTTGGCAAAAAGATATTTGTTGATGTTGAGCTAATTTAACAAAAAGGCATATTCCATGATATAATTCATCCATTGAGGCGCATAGTATATAGATATGAAAGAAACAAAAAACTTGCAATTAATGTTTTATTAAGGTACTATACAAACTAATTAATCAAATAGAATGAAGCAAGGGCGTTTCAATTCCGTAACATTACGGATTTTGGGACGCATTTTTTGTAAAGACAAATATATAATTGTCTTATACACATCGACATACAAGGAGAGCATAGGCTATGGAAAACTTAACAACTATTTTTGGAAGTGATGTATTCACCGATGACGTGATGCGTGAGCGACTACCTAGGGAGATTTATGATGAACTCATTTCTGTTATAGATACAGGTACAAGGCTTACGTTGGATATTGCAGACGTTGTAGCAAACGCTATGAAGGATTGGGCAACAGAAAAGGGTGCAACACACTATACCCATTGGTTCCAACCCATGACGGGCAATACAGCAGAAAAGCATGACTCCTTTATCAGCCCACAAGGCATTGGTGAGATTACACTATCATTTTCAGGAAAAGAGCTCATTCAAGGAGAGCCGGATGCATCATCATTTCCAAATGGTGGCTTACGTCAAACAGCAGAAGCACGTGGATATACAGCATGGGACTGTACTTCGCCTGCCTTTGTAAAAGATGGTACACTCTACTTGCCTACAGCGTTTTGCTCTTATACAGGGTTTGCACTGGACAAGAAAACGCCACTATTGCGCTCCATGGATGCACTCTCAAAACAAGCAATGCGCGTATTGAAAGTATTCGGAAACAAGAGCACTAAGAAAGTCATATCGTTTGTCGGTGCAGAGCAAGAGTACTTCCTAATTGACAAAAGATTCCATGATCGTCGTAAAGACTTGATGTTCACAGGACGTACGCTTTTTGGAGCGCCGGCACCCAAGGGACAGGAAATGGACGATCAATACTTCGGATCACTAAAAGAACGTGTCTCAGAGTTTATGAAAGAGTTTGATACACAGCTTTGGAAGCTGGGAGTAACATCTACTACAAAGCACAATGAAGTAGCTCCCGCACAGCATGAAATGGCACCGGTGTATTCAACAACCAACATCGCAACCGATCACAATCAGTTGGTTATGGAAACAGCAAAAAAGGTCGCACTACGTCAAGGTTTAGTATGCCTATTGCATGAAAAACCATTTGCAGGCTTCAATGGTTCAGGAAAACATATCAACTGGTCACTTGCAACCGATGATGGCATCAACTTGATTGATCCCGGCGATACACCACATGAAAACGCACAGTTTTTAGTATTCCTGTCAGCTGTTATTTGGGCAGTAGACGAATATGCAGAGTTACTTCGCTGTTCTGCTGCCAATCCCGGAAACGACCATCGTTTAGGTGCCAATGAAGCACCTCCGGGGATTATTTCTATATTCTTAGGCGATCTGCTTACAAAGGTTATCGATAGCATCGTCAATAGTTCAAGCATGGATAGCACTGATTACGGTGTCATCAAGATAGGCGCATCTACGATGCCGCATCTTCCGAAAGACACTACAGATAGAAATAGAACGTCACCCTTTGCTTTTACCGGCAACAAGTTTGAGTTCCGTATGGTAGGGTCCAGCCAATCCATATCCGGACCGATTTTTGTAATTAATACAATAGTTGCAGAGATCCTGGAGAGAATTGCAGAGAAGCTAGAAAACGCAAGCGATCTCAACGCTGCAGTGCAGGATTTGGTCAAGCAAGTATGGAAAGATCACGGCAAAGTAGTATTTAACGGTAATGGATATGCAAATGATTGGGTCAAAGAAGCAGAAGAACGCGGACTGCCAAATATTGACAATACAGTAGATGCAATTAAAGTCATCGCACAGAAAAAAAGCATTCAACTTTTTGAAAATCAAAAGGTGCTCTCAGAAGCAGAAATGTTTGCACGTGAGGAAGTGTTACTCGAGCACTATATCAATACCATCAACATCGAAGCACAAGCCATGCTGGAGATTGCAAATCGTGAGATACTGCCTTCAGGTATCAAATATGCACAGGTGGTAGCCAAGAGTATCAATGAAATCACAGCTACAGGAATTAAGGCAGATACGACGGCACAGGCTGATGTACTCTTGGAGTTATCGACGCTCAACGCAAAATGCAAGACAGCCATCAAAGAGCTACAGCTTGCAGTAGATAATGCGGCGTCAAAAGACAAAGTATGTACACGCGCAGAAGCATTCCGAGATGATGTCTTTGTGAAGATGGGAACACTACGACTTATTGCAGATCAAATGGAAGTTATCTGTGATGATGACATTTGGCCCTTACCATCCTATGGTGATTTGCTCTTTAGGATATAAGTTAATCAATATCGAAAGACCGTTTTAAACGGTCTTTTTTTGTGGGTTTCTTGAATAGAACATATACTATTTCTTTCTTGAATCGATTGTTTAAAAATGCTTGTCAATTATGATGGATAGAATAAACTTTGTACGCGGTACATATAGATGATATAATCTAATAATTGTATACAACATAGGAGCAGATACATGAAGCGCATATACAGCCTTCGAAATGAAATTGACAAATACATTGAAGACATGGATGAAATGGAAAAACTCATGGCCATTCGACATCTTTATGGTGTTGCAGATATTTGTGGCATTCTCGCACATAGAAGAAGTTTGGACTATGAAGTGTGTGTCGCAGCAGGGCTGCTTCATGACCTATGGATGTTTGAAAATGAGCTGTCAGAAAACCACGGCAAGCATGGTGCGATACGCGCAGAGGAAGTACTCAATGATATACATATCTTTGACAAACATGAAATCAAGATAATATGTAGGATGATCAAATATCACTCCGACAAGGGTAATGTGCATGGTGTGTATGAAGAACTACTGAAAGATGCTGATAATGTACATCACTATCTGGATCAACCCGACAAAAGGTTTGTCAAAACAAAAGCACAGAGAATCAAAAGAACTATGCGGGAGTTAGGGCTCAATATCAAAGTCAATAAGAAATAGCAACATACACATAACCATATAAATCAACAAATCGAGGATACTATGCAAGAAGGATATGTTAAAAAAATAAGAAATATCACATGGTTTTCTATAGTAGCCAATGTGTTGCTTACAATATCTAAAATCACTATCGGCATTGTTGCCAATTCACAGGCCTTAATTGCAGATGGTGTGCATTCGTTGAGCGACTTTGCTACCGATGGCGCGATATTGATCGGTGCAAAGTTTTGGAGCAAGGATGCAGACGAACAGCACCCATATGGACATGGTCGTATTGAAACACTCATCACTATTGCAATCGGCGGCGCATTAGCTGCTGCGGCCATTGGCATCGGATATGAAGCGATGAAGACAATGGCAGAACCATCCACGCATCTGCCCGGCTGGTCTGTTATGGTGGTTGCTATACTGTCTATCGCAGTGAAAGAAACACTCTATAGAATGACCAAGAAAGTGGGAGAAAAGGTCAATAGCCGCGCGCTCATTGCCAATGCATGGCATCACAGAACAGATGCCATCAGCTCGATTCCTGTATTTGTTATAGTCATTGCAATCAGGATATTTCCACAATATAGCTTTTTGGATAATGTCGCGGCACTTATTGTAGCATTATTATTACTCAAAATTGCATGGGATATCGCAAAGCCATGTTTTGCAGAGTTGATGGAAGCACAAATCCATGTGGATATTTCTGAAACATTGTTAAATATTGAAAAGAAGTATCCTGAAGTACAGGAGTTTCATAAGGTGCGAATTCGTAGAGTTGGGAATACACATTTTGCAGAGCTTCATATGCTCACCGACGGTAATACATCAGTCAAAAAGGCGCACGATATCACAGAGCTGATCACACAAGACTTGTTGGAAGCACATGAAGATTTAGGCGATGTCACTATTCATGTGGAGCCGAAATAATCTATATTCATATTGAATTACTGAATCTTAAAGCTTGCTTCATAAATTAATTCTGAATCATCAA
>JAGLOK010000220.1 GCA_023139005.1 Clostridiales bacterium
ACCGATGCAGATGAAACAGACTTTGAAGAACTCGATAACTCTGCTGTTAAGTTATTAAGTATTTTGTTAAGGTTCACAATGACATACACTGCCATAATCGCTGATATAACCAGCCCAACAGAAACTGCAACTGCTAGCAATACAATACTGCTTTGCTCTGTGCTTTTCAGCTTATCATGCGCAGCTGTACCAATTTCGCTAAACTTTACATCAAGCTTTGTCAAGATAGTCATAATGCTTCCAAGTGTAGGATCAATTGTATCATAGTAGTACTGTCTTAGTTGTTCTGTTTCTTGATCTGCTACTAGTGCATTTACAATAGGAACTGCTTCATGTAGCAAGTTATGATATGGTTCAATTTCAGCTAGATAGCTTTGAACATCTGGATCCGGATGACTTTGTGTTTCATCCAAGTACATCCATTTACCCATACGACACTGTGTAGGGTCAGGACCTCCTGTAAATTCCTCGTTTGTATCAATTGAGTCTCTTAATTTCATTACCCATGATAAATGATCATTTCTCATCCTCAATATGTCGCTTACTACCGACACCTCATCAGATAGTTTGGACAAGCTAACAATCTGTACAATTGATAATGTTCCAACCAAGATTAAAGCTATAAATAGTATAGCTATCGGTATCATGATTCTTTGTGTTATTTTCATATTCTTACTTATTTTATTCATTGTCTAATACTCCTTTCTTAGACTGTTTCTAAAGTCTTTATCTCTCCTACAGAAAATATCTTATCTGTATTCAATAGCATGATCACATCGTCTTTAACTTTACCCATACCCGTAATGAAGTCTTGATTAATACCCATTCCATATTTGGGAGGATCCTGTATATCATCATCATCTATATCCATAACATCTTGAACTGTGTCTACAACAATACCCACAGTATATGTATTATTGTCTGCAACCAGTTCAATGACTATAATGGATGTCCTCTCATTATATTCAATCTCGTCCATGTCAAACTTCAACCTTAAGTCAACCACAGGGATGATTTTTCCTCTGAGGTTTATCACGCCTTTGATAAAGTTTGGAAGCTTTGGAATGCTTGTGATCTCTAACATTCCTATGATTTCTTTTACCTTAATTATCGGAATACCGTATCTTTCTTCCTTTAATCTGAAGGTAAGAAATTTGCTATCTTGTCTTTCCATCTCTTCTCGTCCTCCTTCCCTCGTAATTCTTCTCACCCAATTTTTATTCAATTCACCCTAAACTTAATATCATTAAAAAGTTGATCTGTATCCTAAACTGGTTTCCATTGTTGTTTAATTTATCTATCTTTTTTTCTTGTCTCTGAATACATCTCAGCTCACTGCTTTATACTGTTTCTAGCTTCTGTAGTTCGCTTGAAGAAAATATATTGTCTGCATCAAGCAACATAATGACTTCATCTTTCACTTTTCCTATACCAATTAGAAATGCTTGTTCTACATCTGTTCCATACTTTGGTGGTGGCTCAATATCACTTGCATCAATATCTAACACCTCTTGTACTGTGTCAACAACAATTCCTATGGTGTTTGTATCAGTCTCTGCTGTTAGTTCAACAACAATAATACTCGTTCGTTCATTGTACTCAATCTCTTCAATTCCAAATTTCAGCCGCAAATCAACTACTGGGATGATTTTCCCTCTCAGGTTAATCACACCCTTGATAAAGCTTGGAAGCCTCGGTACACTTGTTATGTCCAACATTCCAATAATTTCTCTGATCTTAATTATAGGTATGCCATATCTCTCGTCTTTTAGTTTGAATGTTAAGAATTTATTGTCATATATTGCCATTTTCTTCTTCTCCTTTTATTCTTTCTTATTACTTCTTTTGTAACTATTTAAGTTCCTTATATATGTCGTTTAATAACAGATGCAATATTCTCTAACGACTCTACTTTGACAGCTGCCCCTAATGCAATTGCTTCTTTTGGCATTCCAAATACTATACTGCTTTTCTCATCTTGAGCAATTGTAAGTGCACCTGCTTGCTTCATGTGAAGCAATCCTTGTGCTCCATCTCTACCCATACCTGTTAATATAACGCCTATAGCATTTTTCCCTGCATATTTTGCAACTGAGTCAAACAGTATCTCCACAGAAGGCCTTTGGTGAAAGACTCTTGGTTTATCAACAAATTTCACATAATATACTGCACCACTTCTTTTAAGCTCTATGTGTATATCCCCTGGTGCAATAAGCGCTTTGCCTGGTGCTAAGATTTCGCTATCCTCAGCTTCCTTCACCTTGATTCTACAGATCTGGTCTAGCCTTTCTGCAAAAGACTTCGTAAAGTGTTGCGGCATATGTTGTACAATCATGATTGGAGGAATGTTACTGGGCAATTGTTCAAGTACTACACGGATTGCTTCTGTTCCTCCTGTTGATGCACCAATTGCAATAATCTTATCTGTTGTTTCGCTCATCGACTGGTTACTAAGATTCCCTTTTGATAAAACCGCATCGGCAGAACGTTTTTCCT
>JAGLOK010000221.1 GCA_023139005.1 Clostridiales bacterium
GGGTTTTGTATTTTGAATGCTTCTTTTAGATAATAATAGGATTCTCCAGTATTTTGTTGAGAGAAAGCAAAATTAAACACATTCATGTTAGTTTTATCGGCTAATGCATTTTGATTCAGTCCTTCTTGCGCATGTGAGTTTCCAAGGATAAGAATGTCGATTGTATTTTCTTGCAATGAATTAAAGTGATTAATCGTACCGAACCTTTTATTCTCTGAAAAAAATATAATAAAATAGTTCAAGAAAAAAATCATAGCAACTAGTATTGTTGTTAAGATAAGGCCTCGTTTTAATATCTTTTTATTATTAATCTCCATGTAACTCCTTAGAATTGAAAATAAATAAACTGTTGTGCTTCAAACTCGCCATATACTCCGAAAAGAGCTATTGCAATAACTAATAATATGATTACACCCCACCAGACTGGAAACTTTGATTTCCTCATGCAATCAAGTAGATTTAGTTTAGACTGAGAAATCTCCACACTTAGTAGTATTCCGCATGCAACAATTCCTGCAACAATTTGGGCACTATTGAGACCTAATGTAAACATATAGGAAGAAAACCAAGGGATTTCTCCTGATTGTACTCCGAGTAGTATTGACTTAACAATTGACTTATAGATATACAGTGCAGAATTCATGTTATCCGCTCTGAAGACAACCCATAAAAGTGTGACGGTGCTGAATGTTATCGTCCACCCGACAATCTTTCGAAACAATGATTTATCAAGTTTTGCAATACCCCACATTTTGTTTCTGATTTTTAGTGTTACATTTTCGATAGCTTGAAGAAATGCGTGAAAGAATCCCCATATGATAAATGTCATATTCGCACCATGCCACAGTCCCGATACAACAAAAGTGAATATCAAGTTGAACCAATGCCTTGCTTTTTTTACACGGTTTCCACCGAGTGGGATATAGAGGTAGTCACGGAACCATGATGATAATGATATATGCCACTTTTGCCAAAATTGTTTGAGTGATACAGAAAGATAAGGTCGATCAAAGTTTTGCATCAATCTAAAGCCCATGCATTTTGCAGCGCCAATTGCAATGTCTGAGTAACCAGAGAAATCACAATATATCTGAAAAGAAAAGAATATCGTAGCAATCAAGAGCACCCAACCGGGCTGCACCGTAACATCTTGATACACACTGTTTACAAATATCGCAAGGCGATCTGCAATTATCAGTTTCTTAAACAAACCCCATAACATGAGCAATATACCTTCGCGCATACGTTCGCCGTCAAACTTGTGTTTTTCATAAAACTGAGGCAGTAGATTGGTAGAGCGTTCAATAGGTCCTGCAACCAACTGTGGGAAGAAGGAAACATATAATGCGAAAATTCCAAAGTGCTTTTGTACTTCAGTGTCGCCTCTATAGACATCTATGGTATACGATAGCGTTTGAAAGGTGTAAAAGGATATACCGACAGGCAATAATACCTTCAAGCTGATTGACGATACTGTGATTCCAACATAAGAAAGCATTGAAACTCCAACATCATCTAGGAAGTTGAAGTACTTAAAGACAAATAATACACCCAGACTAGATACTAGACCCAATAGCAGAAAAAACTTTTTTTGTTTTTTTGTTTTTGATGTTGCAATCTTCAAAGAGGATAAATAGTTTATACCTGTAGTAAAGAGTATCAAGACTGCATATATGGGGTTCCATGACATATAGAAATAATAGCTTGCAATCAACAAACAAACCCAGCGATATCGATGTGGCAGAAGATAATATAACAATATCGTTATCGGTAAGAATATTAAAAAATGCAGGGAATTAAAGAGCATAGATGACCTTTTATAAAATAATTTATTAAAAGTATATCATGGAAGATATGAAATTGAAATTATAATATTGCATTTTTAAATAGTATTACGCAACATTGACAAATGATCGACCAAATAGAAAGGCTTATTCATAGTATGATTCGGCTAAAAAATAAAATAATGTAGATAAACTGTTAAATATCATAAAAAGCATGCAAATATGTTTGCTAGATTTATTATAAACCACTATAATGTCACCTATGGAGGATTTCAATGACAAATAGTATAAAGATTATTCCACTAGGTGGAATAGATGAAATAGGTAAAAACCTAACGGTTTTCGAATATGGTGATCATATAATTATCGTAGATTGCGGGCTAGCATTTCCAGACATAGAAATGCTAGGTGTAGATATAGTAATTCCAGATACAACATATTTAGTTGAAAACAAGGACAAAATCAAAGGCATATTTATTACACATGGACATGAAGACCATATCGGAGCATTGCCGTATGTATTAAGAGAAGTACATGCACCGATATATGGGTCAAAGTTAACCATTGAGTTAATCAGGTATAAATTAAAAGAGCACAATATCGATGATCGATATTTAAATGTTGTAGAACCTAGACAGGTAATCAAGAAAGGTCACTTTAAGGTGGAATTTTTGCGTGTCAATCATTCCATACAAGGCGCTTTTGGTCTGGCGATCAGGACACCTGCTGGACTTATCGTACACACTGGAGACTTTAAGGTTGACTATACGCCAGTAGATGGAGAGATTATTGACCTTGCACGATTTGCACAATTGGGAGAAGAAAAGCCACTCTTGATGCTAGCAGACTCTACCAATGCAGAGTATCCGGGCTCAACCATTTCAGAAAAACAAATCGGTGAGAACATGATGGAAATGTTCAAGGAAGCCGATGGCAGGATCATTGTTGCAACATTCTCGTCCAACATCCATAGGGTACAGCAAATCATTCAATGTGCAGAAAAGTACGGCAGAAAAGTCTGTTTCTTGGGACGTAGTATGATTAAGTACTCCAATGTTGCTTCAGCGATTAATGAATTAACGTATCACATTGATACAGTAATCGAAAGTCGTGATATCAAAAAACATAAGAAAAACAAAATGGTAATCATTACAACAGGCTCTCAAGGAGAGAGTATGTCCGGATTAGTGCGTATGGCAACATCAAAACATGCACAGATAGAAATCGGCGAAGGCGATACCGTGATCATATCTGCAAGCCCGATTCCTGGAAATGAAAAATATGTATACAAAGTTATTAATCAACTCTTTAAACGTGGTGCTAATGTAATATATAGTGCATTGGATGATGTACATGTATCAGGGCATGCAAGGCAAGAAGAGCTTACATTGATGCACACCATTGTGAAACCAAAATACTTTATGCCAGTACATGGAGAACATAGACATTTAAGAATGCATGAAAAGCTCGCAGTCAAGTTAGGTATGGACAAAGACAATATCATCATACCCAGTACAGGTAGTGTATATGAACTTAGCAAAAAATCATTCAAAAGGACAGGTAAAGTTCAGTCCGGTGCGATCATGGTAGATGGTTTGGGTGTTGGAGATGTTGGTAGTGTTGTTCTGCGCGATAGAAAACACATGTCCCAAGATGGTATGATTATCGTAACTGTCATCATATCTAAAGATGATGGAACACTATTATCAGAGCCTGATGTCATTTCTAGAGGATTTATATATATGAAGGAATCAGAAGAACTGATTGAAGAGATGAAAAATACAGTACTCAATGCAATCAATGCAAATAGCTTCGATGGGGAAACCGATTGGGCGACTATACGTGTTAAAATCAGAAAAGTACTTAGAAAACATGTATATGCTGCTACAGGAAGAAATCCATTGATATTACCGGTCATTATGGAAATATAGGAGTGACATTGTGAACTTTGAAACCAATCGCAGAGGCTTGAGAACCAATAATACAGAAAAGAAAAGTAATTTTGATATATTATTTTTGATTTGGTCTATAGTTCGACCGATAGTAATCGTCATTACATGTATTATGCTTGTGGTTGCTATTGCTTATGCAGGTGCAGATTATGTTTTGAACTCATACTTATTGCCTGCAAATCCAGAGGACGATACCCCAATACAAGTAGTTATCAATTCCGGGGCATCATGGAATTCCATTGCAGAAACGCTGGAAGCTTATGATTTAATTAAAAATTCAACAGTATTTAAGTATTATGTTGATTTTTCTGGATATGGAAACAAGAGACATCCTGGAAGATATATTTTTAACAAAAAGATGAGCATGGAAGAAATTATGGTAAAAATATCCAAGGGTGATGGAAAGTCAATAGTAACAAAATTTACCATTGTTGAAGGATCTACTATTGAGGATATGGCAAATAAACTAGTCAAAGACGGGATTATAACAAGTACAGGAAAATTCTTGAGTCTCGCAAAAGATGGAAAAGAGTTTTTGTCGTACTCATTTATCGCAGCACTTGATGATGAGCAAGCAGTAAATCATAAATACCTGATGGAAGGATATATGTTCCCTGACACATATGAAATCTATGTCGGATCATCTGAAGAGGCGATTATGAAGAAGATGCTCAACAAGTTTGACTCTGTAATGGGCGAGAAGTTTATGAGCAGAGCAGAAGAATTGGGATTCAGTATTGATGAAATCATAACTCTTGCATCCATCATTGAAAAGGAAGCAAAGCCCAATGACTTTGCTAAAGTATCGGCAGTATTTCACAATCGTATTGAGAAGAATATGGCACTTGAAAGCTGTGTAACGGTTCAGTATGTACTGGGGATACGAAGACTAACGCTTACTGCAACGGATATTGATGTGGAGTCACCATACAATACATATAAATATAGCGGAATACCCATAGGTCCAATATGTGCACCATCACAAAAAGCGATAGAAGCTGCACTATACCCCAATGAGGAATTTATTGAAGATGAATATTTGTTCTTTACTACAAAAGATCCAACAGCAGGGGAGTTGGAGTTCAATATATCATACGATGACCATGAAAAAGCGGTAGAAAAGTACCGTCCGCTTTGGGAAGCCTATGATGCTTCGAGTGGGAATTAATATAAACACCTAATCAAACAATTTGCGTTTCTTTTGATAAGCTGCTGTCATAAAACGATATGCAGCTTTTATATTTGTAAGCCACTTTATGTGTGCATTATTTTTATTATTCTTCAGTATTTTGGAGCCCAAGTATTGTGCTACGTTATCAGGTTTGTCACCCAAAATATTAAATATATTAGACGTACTAGAGCCTTCTTTAGTTGCTTCTTCTTTGATGAAATCAGTAGCTACCATTCCGGGACTCAACAAGCCTACCTTTATATCGCTACCCTTAACTTCTTTTGTAAGAGATTTTGTAAAGTACGTTAATGCTCTCTTTGTAGTACCATAGATAGTCATACCGGAAGTCATCATATCATTGGAGCCAAAGCCCTCCATAGTATAGATGAATCCACTATTCATCATTTGAAGCGCAGTGTGACAACTGTTCATCATACCGCTGAGATTAATATCAATTAAATGATTCACTGAATCCATATCCATTTCCTTGAAAGGAAGCTGGTGTTGATTAACTCCTGCGTTTGCAATGACGACGTTGGTATTACCGAATTGTGCAACTGCAAAGGAAAACATTTTTTGAGTTTCCAAGAGACTGTATGTATCTGATGCATATCCTAGTACACGATTACCATAGATTGGTATAAGAATATTTAGAGCATCGTCTATAGATTTTGGGGAGGTACCATTGATAAGTACGTGATGTCCATTTTGCAAAAAGTATTTTGCAAGGGCATTGCCAATGCTCAAAGTAGAACCTGTAATAATAAAATTCATAAAATCTACTTTGCATATCTATATTATTTATAAAAATAGTATGCAATGAAATATTAATGAAAAGTTCATAGTATATCGTTGAATAGTACACAAATAATGCATATAATAAATCAATCGGAGTAATTTATGTTTAAAAGAATATTTGCAAATAGATATGGAATCGATCAATTATCGATTTTTCTTATGATATTATCAATAGGTTTTGCTTTTTCAAGATACCTTTGGTTTATCGGAATTGGTATAGTAGCATATGCATTATTTCGTGCTTATTCAAAAAACTTTTCAAGAAGACAAATGGAACTACAGAAGTATTACAATTTTATGATAAAACTCAATATGACGTTCAAAAGAATATTTGGACCAATTACAACAAAAATAAAAGGCTTCATAAATAAATCCAAACAAAGAAAGCACTACAAATATATAAAATGCAGATATTGCAGTAAACAATTGAGATTGCCAAAGAATAAAGGGAAAATCAAGGTAACGTGCCCAGAATGCAAGAATGAATTTATCACCAAGACTTAATATTTTACATTTCTTTAGTAGCAGTCAAAACATCATATGTTATAAATAATAAAATTACACACTTCACTTAAATCAACAATAGTTGAATTTTCCTACTTATATTGCTATAATACATTAATAATTTGCAGAGTAGATAACGCGCGTTAAGTGCTGAGGAATGGGATGTTGTCCTCAGACGAAAGGTGAACAGCCTGCGGTGAGTTATCGCGTCCGCTGCCATATAGCTGACTTTACATCAATAGTACAAACAGCATGTGGTTTACTTTGGAATGCTGGAGGTACTTTTTTCATGAAAAATAATATACGCAAACTCGCTTTAGCGAGTATCTTGATTGCACTTGCAATCATATTCACACGTCTACTATCAATGACTTTCGGAAACTTTTTGAGGATTGGTTTAGGCGATTTACCAATCATAATATCAGGTATCATACTAGGTCCTTTTCTGGGAGCTGCTGTTGGCGCAATCTCTGATGTATTGGGATTTGCAATTGCTCCATTAGGTGACTTTTTCATACCGGGAATCACACTATCTGCTGCATTATGGGGCTTCATTCCTGGCGTCGTAGTACATCATATCTTCAAAAAGAGCAATACTTGGTCTATAATTGTTGCATGTGTTACATGTGGATTGCTGTTGGACATCATAATGACACCACTCTGGTTGTCTTTAGCATATGGTTCATTAACTTATTTCGCGATGCTTCCTGTCCAAGCTATCAATGCTGTAACAATGATGGTAGTCAATATACTCTTGACGATTGTCTTGATACGTGCACTAGAAAATAGTAAGATTATCAATGTACAAATATAAAAGAGGAAAACAGTGGAACATACATATATTAAGAAATTAAATGAAATATACGAAAGCAATGTAAGTAAACCGGGACTGCTGCGAATTATAGAGTTGCTAAAAAGACTGGGTAACCCACACAATGAACTAAAG
>JAGLOK010000222.1 GCA_023139005.1 Clostridiales bacterium
CATCTACCTTGATATCCTTTGATCCGACAATCAAGGAGTCCTTTGTAATCACACTGGATACAAGTGGTTTGTTCCATTCAGGGATAATATCAGGTGCATCCTCGGGCCAATGCGCATCATCTCCACCGCTGATTTCAAGCTTGCCATCCTCAGATTCTATGGTTATCCCGTCATCATCAACATCCACGTCAATTTTTGCATCCTCCACTGCTTCTGCAATCTTGTCCGTCACATTCTCTTTGATCTTTTCACCAAAATCCTCTGTGATTTCCTCTCTAATTTTTCCTGGGAAGCACCCTGTTAATAGTAAACTAAAAGCTACAACTAAAACTAATATAATAATTATTTTACTTTTCATAATACATCCTTTCTTTGCTGTCACGATTTCATTGTTTTGATTCAGCAATTAAGTCTATATACTATTATACTACATAAATCATCTGAATATAAATGTTTTTAGATGATGAATAAACTTGAAACAATATATGAAGTCCCTTGCCATTTACTATCATAAGTGGTAACATTTGCTTTGACATTCATGCATTACTTTATGAGCTGTTTAGGATGTCCGGCTGGGAGGAAATACTATGCCAAAAGTAAAATACCGCGCACACGCGCACAGTGAAAATAAAACAAAAACAGTAGTCAAAATAAAGAACTTTAATATTATTGTTGATGAACCCAAAATATTTGGCGGAACAAACGAAGGGCCAAACCCCCTTGAGATTCTATTGGCAGCCTTTGCAGGTTGCCTAAATATTGTAGGTCATAAAGTCGCAAAGGATATGGGCTTTTCTCTAAACTCAATCAAGATAGACATCGAAGGCGACATTGATCCATCAAAGTTCATGGGACTGAAAACAAGAAAAAGAGCAGGATACACTGAAATACGTGTAAAAATAACACCGGATACAATCACAACGGTCGATCCTGAAACACTCGCAAAGTGGGTTGAGGAGATTGAAGAACGTTGCCCTGTAAGTGATGTTTTAAGTAATGGTACAAAAACAAAAATCGAAGTTGTATAGCTTTTTTATAAATAAACTATAGGCTGCAATATTTAATTAGATAGCGTTACTAGAAAACCACATTTTAAAAATTGTGGTTTTTTTGCTAAATATAATACTATCGTGTCATGAAGCTTTATATATTCCAGTCAAGCGTATTTGATAATTATAATTTTCAAACATTGGTAACGCCTATTTTGATTAGCTCATTAAGTAATCCCTTAAAATCCCTATCTATATGGTTATAAAAAATTGTTTTCATACCCATTTCATTTGGTTTAACTAAATTTGTCCTGCTATTATCTATAAATACACATTCATTAGCCTTAAGCGATGTTTCTTTCAATACATAATCAAATATAGGTTGATGTTCTTTTCCTGAACCAATGTCACTGGAAATGGCAATGCAATCAAAAGTACTGCTAAGATCATGAAAATTAGAAATATGATTTATTCTATCGGACTTATTATCAGTAATAATGCCGGTTACATAACCATTGCGCTTTAGTTTATTTGCTAAATCCAGCATTTTTTTATCCATAGGAGTATTGATAAAGGAATCATACATATGTTTTATATCTATATTTGTGTTTAGCCCTTCATTTAGCTCATTCCATATCTTTTCATGCGTTGTCATGCCATAGAGTAAATCATAATTATACTTTGAATATTCCTTCCGAAAATCTGATTTTTCAATTCCTGTTACCTTAGAGATATAGTTGCATATACTTGTTGAACCTGTTGCATCTATCGTGAGAACTCCGTCAAAATCAAAAAATACTGCTTTAATCATATTCACTATATCCTTTTTTTATTGATTCTATCGTGGCATTACTTAATTGTCAAGATATTGTAATCGGCTTATACTGGCACCGTCATTTTTTAGTAGGTACTACTATGATTTCAAAGTGGTTTTCTTTTTAATACTCATTTCATCATTGACAAAGCAACAAACCGATGCTACTATTAGGTATATCACTATGCGAGGTATATTATGATTTTTACAATATTAGGATTCTTACTGATTAAAAGCTTAACCATGTATGAAATACGCAAAATTTTAGAAGGCAAGGTATCGCCATTTTACAGCGGGAGCTATGGAAGCATTGGATCAGCTATTAAAAAGCTACTAAATGAAGGCTTAATAAGCTACGAGGAAGAAATAAAAAATGGACGCAACAAAAAAATATACTCAATCTCGCTCCAAGGGAAAAAGCACTTCATGGCTTGGCTTGAAAGTGATATCCCCTTTTCCACTCAACGAGATAATGTTTTAAACCGAATGTTCTTTTTTGGATTTCTTGAAAGCATTAAGCAGATTGATTTACTTAAAAAACATATAGAGTTGCTTGAAGAAAGCCTAAAAGAATATGATGAATTCCAAAGCGAAGCTTTGAAAAAAAGATATACCGGCACAAAAAAAAGCATAGCAAAGTTCCAATTAAAAACACTGGAATACGGTATCGAACAAATAAAATTTGATATCAAATGGTACAAAAAGCAAATTAGAGAAATAAAGGAGAACACTTGATGAATCCTAAGAAGTTAAAAAAAGACGGATATGAAATTAGCTACAACACCTATGGAGATAAAAACAATGAATGTATAGTATTTTTGCATCCAGCGTTTATGGACAGTACAAATTTTCACAAACAAGTTGATGTATTTTCAAAAAATTATTTTGTGATAACAATGGATCTTATAGGACACGGTCTTTCTCAAGTTAAAAAAACAAACGAGCAAATTGATAAGTCATCCGACCATTTGTCCCAAATTTTACAGATAGAAGGCATCAAGGATACACACCTTGTTGGTGTGTCACTAGGCTCACTAATAATCCAACACTTTGCATATCTGTATCCCGATAAAGCTAAAACCATGACAATTGTCGGAGGTTATAGTATACACAAGGATAACAAAGCGATTTTAAAAGCACAAAGCAAAGAGCAGTTTAAATGGATTATTATGATTATATTTGCAATGGACAAATTCAGACGATACATAGCTAGTGTATCAGTTCTTTCTGCTTGCGAACGGCATGTAGTATATGAAAGCACGAAAAGGTTTCAAAGAAGTTCATTTCGCGTGATGCAGGGCATGGGTAAGATTTTTATAAGACATGATAATGAATCTAAAATCCCCTTATTGCTCTTGTGTGGAGAAAGTGATTTAGACATCGCAAAAAATGCACTGTCCACTTGGCATTCAAATGAACCAAAGAGTGAATATCATCAAATAAAAAATGCAGGTCATTGCATAAACATGGATAACCCAAAAGCTTTTAACGAAATAGTAGCACGATTTGTTGAGAAATATTAATAACATATATCGAGTCATATCAAAACAACACCCGATTTTCACAGGTGTTGTTTTCTACTTATATTCTATTATTTATTAATTACTCTTCGCACTTCCTGAAATATCCCAGAACTCCCCTGAGCCTGTCATCATCAGAGAATAGGAATATTCATCACCGTAATCGAAGAAGAATGAGAACATGATTTCTCCATTTATTGAATCAGCTTGCGAATGAGTGAGTATGTATTTCGACAAGTCCTTATGCTTTGTATTTTCTGCGATATGCTCTTTTGCCATCTGTATCGCATCATCCATTTGGATTACATCAATGTTGTCCAATATTGGATGCGCACCCCAGCCTGCGAGTTCTCCATTGGAAGCTAACACCCTGATATCATAGTCAAAACCAAAGTTATCTGCTGTTGGATTATCCGATCGGTATTCGTACTTGAATATATACATCGGAGAGTATTCTTCATTAAGATATCCACTTGTCATTACAAGATTACTATCGTCTTTGATATGCGTATCCTCTAGAATGAATGTAATTGCAATCTCTTTTGCTTCATCCATCGAGACACCGGCTTCCCAGTTCACATCTTTTGGGGAGCTTGTTATATGGTTGAGTATACCCTTACCATTAAGCCCTAGATTGAAGAACCGCCCATCTGTGCCCATCGTGCCTTTTACCAAAAATATTAGGTATTCTTCTACATCTGGAAATGGCCTCCACACTTCATGATTCAATATGACAATCTCATCTGCATTCCATATTTTATGCACATATTCTTTTACTATCTCTATCATTTCATCATCAGATAGCTGTATAGGTATGCTCAAATCCAGTTCTTTGGTTTCATAACCTACGAGTGATAAATCTGATGCCAAAAGCGAGAAACCATCATGTTGATTCAGCCTAAATCGTAGAATCTCATCGTCAAAATACTTGGTAGAACTTTCATATGAGACTTTATCTACAGGTGCAATGTCCAAATCTTCAAAGACTTGCTTTGCTTTTTGCACCATATCATCTTCCAACGTGACACTTTCATCTGCGATTGCGCTGTTATCATCAACAACAGGCGTTGCAGTAGGCACAGGTTCAACGACCTCATCATTTTGATTAGCCTCTGAATTTTGCTTCTCTACAGTTGGTCTACCTTCCACTTTCATGCACGCAGTAGTAAAGCATGCAATGATCATAATGCACGCTAAGAGTACGGTTATCATTATCGTAGTTTTTGATATCTTATTCACTTTCATCATATTCAAGGCTCTCCTTTTGATAGTTTATTCATAATATTTAATTGTCCTAGTCCACCTTGGTGCTTTTTGCATAGACGAAAAGCTACCTGTTGCAAACATTGTCAGAGAATAAGAATACTCATCACTATAGTCAAATCGGAAATGATATTCAATCGCGCCACTTATCCCATCAACTTGCATATGTGTCATTTCATATTTTGATATATCTTTGTGCTCTGTATTTTTTGCAATATGTTCTATTGCCAGCTGCTCTGCTTCATCTTTTTGAATAACATCAATATTATCTATAATTGGGGTAACTCGAGTCAAACCCTGTTTTCCATTTGACAAATGAATACCAATTTCAAAATCGCAATCAAAATTTTCAACAGTAGGATTATCCAATCGATACTCATATTCAAATATATACATCGGTAAAATATATATCTGTAAATGTTCTTCTGATAGATATACACTCACAAGTTCAAGAGGACTTCCTTCTTCAGTATTTACCTCTTTTAATATATGTCTTATCATAATATCTTCGTTCATAAACTTTTCTGCGATTACTTTTGCTTCATCCATTGAAACACCTATACTGTAATCCAAGTTTTTTGGATAACTACCTATGCTCACAGTTTCTCCTTTGCCGCTTAGTTCTACACCGAACTTTCTTGACTCTTTTCCCATCACTCCTCTTACATGAAATGTATATATAGTTCCATCAGAATGTTCCCATTTAGTTTCTTCATGAGATACCAATGATATGTCATCATACCCCCAAACTTTCTTTACTACATTAGTTGCAATTTCAACAAGCTCCTCGTCCGACAGTTGCATAGTCATAGTCATATCAACTTCCTTGGAGCTAAAAGCAACAAGTGAATTGTCAGAGTCCAAAATTCTAAAGCTACAGTGATAATCATTCACAT
>JAGLOK010000223.1 GCA_023139005.1 Clostridiales bacterium
ACCATTTCCTTTAGATATTTCTTCAGTGCAACAATGCCCTCGCTAGTAATGAATATCGTGGTCTGGGGCTTGTTGTGCTTAAATTCTTTCTTGATGGTGACATATTGTGCTTCTGCTAGTGTTTTGATTTGGATAGAAAGGTTACCGCGCGAAAGGTTTAATGATTTTTGTAGCACCATAAATGTAGCACTATTGGTTTCAGAAGCCATCAGAAAGCTGATGATCAATAACCTCGAGCGCTCTTTTAGTATTTTATCATTGAGAAGATTAGAGTAATCAGATGGATGCATCGTTACCACGCTTTGTCTTACGAGACATCTTTGTTGCCAGTACGAAAAGGAAACTAGCCGGTGCAAAAACAACCATAAATGCGATATGTGCAGGAAGTGATAGAACCGTCATTATCACAAGTGCTGAAAATAGCATCCAATACCCTGCAATGGAATATTCCTTTTGATGAATCATCACACCGATGATGTTTAGCACAACGCCCATTGCCATTCCTGAATATATGACATAATCCGCTGTAGATAGTGACGCATTAAAGCGTATGAAGAAAAGGGCTGCAATCAGCAAAACGGGAATCACCGCAATCCACATCTTGGTGGAAAGCAATTGTTTGAACATATCCCAAACGGTGAAGCGGATGCCTAGTTTTTTGGACAACTTCAGGCTGATGCGTGTCCGAATAATCATGAGAAAAGCCCAGCAGATAAATATAACAAGATAGAATATTATCTTTAGATACACAGGAATCAGTGCATGAGTATCATAAGCAATCAAAAGCATATGATAAAGCAGTGGCAGCAATACGGAAAACACCCCGGTATACAAGAAGAATCGCCAAAATTCTTTCGAATCGTATATTAGTTTAAATGCAGAACTGCCGATGTTCATAGTTGCATGAATATCAGCAAGTTGATCTTTGATATTATTGATTTCTTGATTATCTGTTTGTTTCATATGCATCTCCGATACGGTCGTAGTTTCGTTTGCGACTCTATGATTATAGCCTATACTAGGACATCTTTTCAATCCATTGTATCATGGTATCGAAGTTTAGCTTCATGTTGCCAATCTGGCAGTGATGGCTGGCGTGTGTATCTTCGGTGAATACAATATCTGTAACCGAGTTTGTGTTAACCAAGGCATCCACTTGCTTTTTGTGCATCTTAAATGGTGCGGCGTGATCGTCTCTTCCGGTAAGAATTAGTACATCTTGTGTGATCTTTTCGCAATGCAGCTTTTCTGCATCCAGCGTTGTAAGATACGTTATTGCATCTATTGGTTTATCCATATCAAGCATATACATAAGGTTTGAGAAATACCAGCTTTTCATACCACCTTTTTTGATTTCCTTAAGGGTAGCATTATTGGTGAAGTTTTTTAGCTTTTTATAAAACAGATCAACTATAGGCTGTAGAATTTTAGGCGGAAAATCGGTATAGTCATATGCAATACTTGATGCGATAACTCTTTTTATTCTTTTGTCAAAGGCTGCTGCACGGAAGCAGAGATATCCACCCATTGATATGCCAACTAAGGTTACGTCATCTAGTTTGAAATGATCTATCACTGCACTTGTGGGCTTTTCCCATCTGTAGTTCATTGGTATAGAGTACTTGCGCCTTGCTTCACCTTGCCCCGGTCCATCAAAGACTATGACATCATAACCATTATCTGAAAAATACTTCATGAAGGAATAAAACTCTTCTCTGTAAGAATCAAATCCACCATGTGCAACGATTGTATCTTTTGCTTTTGTTCCTTTTGCTTTTAGTGTAAGGCAGGGAAGGTATCCGTCGCCATAGGGGACGTCCACCATTTGTATACCATCACTTTTAAGTATGGGATGAATCATGCTTTGAAACTTTACATAGATTTCTTCTTTTTCCGGACTAGTAGGTGGGATGTAAAACTCTGCTGCACGAAGATAATATGCAGCATTCATTATTCTTCCTTCTTCTTCAGCTTTTTCAGAAAGCTTCATAAGCTCACTTGTCCAATCATCAAATGTTTTGATATTTTCAGAAATTCTCATAAAGTCAGCATATTCTGCATAACCAAAAGAGTGCCATCTGTTGAACTGGAAATTGTACACTGCATCTTTGTGAAAGGGAACATAGCCCACTGGGAAGTTGAAAGTAGTAGTATTTGCTTTTGTAGATTTAATATTCATAGTAAGAACCTCCTATAATGTAAACATGTTTATGATATAAACATAGCTTTAAAATAGCATGGTTTGATTTGATTGTCAAGTGGGTTGTATAACATTTTACTTATTATGAATGCATCAATTGTTACAATGACAAGATTTGCGATATAATAAAAAGAAAGAACACTTGACTTTGACGTCGCGTCGCAGTTTATCCTTAGATTAAGGAGCTATATATTATGAAATTAGTTACCATCAGCAATGTATCAAAACAATTGGATATTTCCACTAGAACACTTCGTTATTATGAGAAAATCGGATTGATCAAAAGCACTACAAAGCCGGATTATGCTTACCGTGTATATGATGAAGAAACCATCTTAAAGCTACAGCAAATCATCATTTTGAAAAAGCTCAATATTCGATTGAAGAAAATCAAAGAAATCTTGTTGAGCAATGATGCGGTAACCGCTATAAGTATTTTTCAAGAAAAACTCTATGAGATTGATGAAAACGTGAATGCTTTAAACACGATTAAATCGATTGTGGAAATACTCGTTCAAAAGCTACAGCGATCTGTGGACATCAGTCTTCAAGAAAAAATACTTGCTGATGATACCATTCATGAATTGCTAAAATCCATAGCTCCAATCAAAAATAATCTGAAGGAGAACAAAACAATGGATGAATTAAACAAAGCAAGTGAAGAACTCTCCGCTGTACACAATGTGCGGATAGTTTACCTACCACCAGTAACGGTTGCCTCCGCACACCATATAGGGAACGAATCAGAAGATGTATCAGGAAATAGAATGAAGGAATTTATCAATACTAGTAATCTATGCGCAATAAAGCCTGACTTTAGACTTTATGGATTCAATAACCCAAACCCTGATGAGAGTGGCAACCATGGATATGAGTTCTGGGTGACGATACCGGATGACCTTGAAGTTGATAAACCAATGAAGAAAAAGCAGTTTGCAGGTGGGCTGTATGCGGCGCATTGCATCAAAATGGGAAACTTCCATGAATGGCAGGACTTTGGTAAGTGGGTAATGCAAAGTGATGAATATGAGTATGACAGAAGAGAGCCTTTGGGTATGGATGGTACTATAGAGGAGCACTTGAATGCATACTCATTTTACAAAGACTACAACAAAAGCAATGAATTCATACAGCTGGACTTGTTGATTCCAGTGAAGAAGAAGTAGCACTTGATAACAAATTGAACCTTTTTGAATTCCTAGAAATGTTAAATAAAACATAGCATAACAACCCCCTGCGGACATGCGCCGAAGGGGGTATACTTTGTTGTTTATTAAACTAACAAAAGTGGAAAACACAAAAAAGCACGAGGTACGAGTTTTTTGTGTTTTGCAAGACATTCGATTCAAATTCATTTTATTTGAATCGATAAGTAAATGTTTCATTTGCTTTCCTTTTGGAACTTTTTCGCAGAAAGTCGCGTCCAAAGATACATAGCCCAAAGCATGCTACAAAAATCCAATTTGCGAGGTAATCAAAATGAAAAAGACATTATCAATTATTACAGCTTTTATATTGCTCATCATGCTCATGAGCGCATGTACAAAAGATGAGCCGGCAAAGCAAACATCAAAACCCAATATCAAAAACAATCTGCACAACTCAAACGTGCAAGAAAAAGCGGCAGAGGTCACACAAGCACCTAGCAGTTCAACACCGGAGGAAGAAAGGGAAACCAAAACAGATAGTATGAAAGATGAATCCGTATTTGGTGAACAGGAGGCGCCGGGTTTGAGTTATTCTAGGGTTGGAGAGGGTAATGAAGAGTATGGCGAGTTCATGGAAAGCCCATTTTATAGCCCGAAAGATGAGCCACTATCTACGTTTTCGATCGATGTGGATACTGCGTCATATGCGAATATTCGTAGGATGTTAAACGATGGGTATCTGCCACAAAGCGATGCAGTACGAGTTGAGGAGTGCATCAATTACTTTGACTATGACTTAGCAAAACCGAAGGGGAATGCACCATTTGCGATCAATGCAGAGATGGCGCGCTGTCCATGGGAGGAGGAGAACTACTTGGTGATGGTGAACTTGAATGCGCGTGATATCGAGAGCGTTGAGATGGTGCCATCGAACTTGGTGTTCTTGATCGATGTGTCGGGGTCTATGGATTCTTATGACAAGATCGATTTGCTGAAAAGCGGATTCAAGATGTTGACCGAAAGGTTAACAAAGGGTGACATTGTATCGATAGTGACATATTCCGGGAACGTGTCTGTTGTACTGGAAGCGGTGTCAGGCGACGAAACTGGAAAAATTAATCATGCGATAGACAGGCTACGTGCAGGTGGGTCAACAGCCGGCGGAAGCGCAATGGAAATGGCATACGAAATCGCACAGGAAAACTTCATCGATGGGGGCAACAACCGCATTATCATGGCGACCGATGGCGACTTCAATGTGGGTATCTCATCAGAATCGGAACTGGAACGATTCATCGAACGCAAGCGTGACGACGGAGTGTTCTTAAGCATATTAGGATTTGGAACAGGAAACATCAAGGACAACAAGATGGAGATATTAGCTGACAAGGGCAACGGAAACTACAGCTACATCGACTCTGCACAGGAAGCCAACAAAGTATTGGTCACTGAGATGAGTTCCACGCTGTACACACTTGCAAAAGACGTCAAGATACAGGTGGAGTTTAACCCTGCAAACGTGCTTGCATATCGATTGATTGGCTATGACAACAGACTGCTTGCAGCAGAAGACTTCAACGACGACACCAAGGATGCAGGCGAGATGGGCATGGGACACACGGTCACTGCATTTTACGAAATCGTGCCACGCGGTGCAACACCGAGGATTGATCCACTGCGCTATTCAACAGCTAAGAATGATGAAGATGTCTGGTCCGGGGAGTTGGAATTTGAGTGGATGTATGTCAAGGCAAAGTACAAGCACCCTGAGGATACCTATAGCCAGAAGAACATTGAACTTGCTGTGACTGAAGATCACATCACCAACAAGCCTTCTGATGACTTCCTGTTTGCATCTGCAGTTGCAGAGTTTGCACTGGTCCTCAAAGATTCACCCTATTGCTACGGATCGATGGAAAATGCAATTAGTAGAGCAAAACAAGGGCGTGGATATGACGAAGAAGGATATAAAGCAGAGTTTGTAAGGTTGGCAAAGATTGCGAAATCACTTATGGATTAAAGTTTCTGCTGAAAAGTAGAATTGAAGAAGGAAGAAGAACTCTCTCACGTATGTTGGGGGAGTTTTTCTGATGGGTAATTGATTATACAGATGATTTACTTGTTGTGACAATCAAATTGGTAGAATATATTCTATTAATGATAAGAGTTGTCGAGAATAGTATATTGGATTAAGTTTATAGTCTTATTATTGCTAAGCATAAATTTCATTAATTAAAGATAAAACATATTGTGTACCAAATGCTACACCGCTTGACATTGACCATACGTCAACTGATAT
>JAGLOK010000224.1 GCA_023139005.1 Clostridiales bacterium
TAAATTGATTAATCAACCACATATTAAGGATTGCTTTGTGCAGCTAGAGCATTGATTTCATTTAATACAATGTCTGCATTTCCTTTGTTGTCATTCAAGAATTGCTTAAATTGAATGTATGTAATTTCGCTCTTGATATATCTTCTTGTTGTTTCGTCCATTGCGAGGCGATAATAATACATGGCACTTTGTGCTTCAGCGCTAAGCGGATAAACAAGTTCAACTTGAGTTAATGCTGTGGACAAGTGTTCATATGATATTCTTTGTAACAATTCACTTTTCATATTGATTGGATTACCGTTTGTTGGTGCAATTTGAGAATAAATAGCACTATGTAAAAAATCAAGAGAATACAAAGCATTATATGGTTTTTGATCAGCTTCTGCATATTGTCCCAAGTACTCATATTCATGATTAAGATTATTGAAATTAACGTGTGTTCCCATGATACCAATTCGTGCGGTCTCATAATTCTCAACATCAGCTATTAGCCAGTCAAGATAAACCATTAGTGCACTATGATTCTGACCATAAGAGGTGAATATACAGATATCATCTATACTTGTTTCTGCAGATAAGCGAGGCACAGTCATTCTTCTGTATGTAGGTTTTTTCACAAGTTCCACTTCAGCAGTGGGTTGTGTCTCTAAAAGTGTTTTATAATCATCTGCAATATTCGTATATTCAGTAATATACATCATTGAAAGCCCAGAAGTAAACATTGTTCGTACTTGTTCTTCTGATATATCAAAGAAATCTTCAGGAATGTATTTACGAGAATAAAACTTCTTCATCATATCCAAAAAATCATGATAATAATAAGTCTGCTCACGCATAACATATCCATCGGGTTCAAGCCAATAATCAGTTGAAGGAATATAGTGCAAATAGGACATGTAATCCAGTGCTTGAGTCCAGTTCATTGCAAGTGGTGTGATTCCATCGGGAATAAAAACAGAAAAAGCACCAAGAATAGCTTCGAATTCTTCTCGCGTTTTAATATCTTGTAAGCTCATCATTTTCAAAACATCTTTTCTTACGTACATCGCGGTACTCTCAGAAAGGGATGCACTGGGAATGGCGAGTATATTATTATTGTGAGTTACCTCGCTCCAGCGTTGAGGATCAATATTACTTAATAAATTGTTACCATATTCTAGCAACATATTGTCCAAAGGAACACTGAGATTTTCAATCCCTGCATATGTATCAAACATTGAAAATTTATCTATAATCGCTTCGATCTTTTGCCCAGAAGAAACAAGAGTGCTAATTTGAGTAAAATAATCACTGTAATTCAATGGGATAATATTGATATCTAATTGCACACCGCGATCTTCAACAATTGAATTTATTATATGCAGTTTAATAAGGTTGTTGTCTACACCTTCAAGATATTTTTCTTTATCCGGTATAACAATTGTGAAAGAACCTAGGGATATTGGTTCAGGAGTAGCTTGAGAGTCTGGCAAAGGAGATGCGGAATTGTTCTGCGCATTACCCTCAATAGGTGTTTTTGGTGTACACGCTGTAGTGAGTACTCCCATACATAGTATAAGCGACACAAAAATTGTCGCAATTGTAATACGGTACATATATTGTTTTCTCATTCAATCCTCCGGGATTATACTTTGATTTATTATTTCAAGTTTGCGTTTTTCTATTATATTAATTTAGCATTGAAAAGTCAATATTTACAAGCATATATTTGATGATCATATACTATATAACTAAACATTGAATCGAAACAAGACAACATCATCTTTTTGCATAATATATTCTTTGCCTTCACTTTTTACCAGACCATGTTCTTTAGCAGAGTGCACAGAACCATGTTCAATAAGATCAGCATATTTTACAACTTCAGCGCGAATAAAGCCACGTTCAAAATCGGTATGAATCTTTCCTGCTGCTTGTGGTGCTTTTGTGTTGTAAGGAACAGTCCATGCACGAACTTCTTTTTCGCCAGCAGTTAAATAAGACATCAGCCCCAGAAGCTTATAGCTTTTATCAACTAATCTATCAAGTCCTGTATTTTTTAAGCCTAATTCTAACAAAAACTCTTTTGCATCATCATGTTCCATTAAAGCAAGTTCTTCTTCAATTTGAGCAGAGATTAGAAGCACTTCTGCATTAGTTTTCATAGCATAAGCAGACACTTTGTCTACATAGGGGTTTTTACCCATATAATCATCCTCTGAAACGTTTACTACATACAAAGTGGGCTTAATCGTTAGTAGACACATTTCTCGACACAGCTCATTCTGAGTATCGGAAAGTTGCAGTACTCGTACAGGCATACCAGATTCTAGTCCATCCAGTATCTTTTCTAGGTCTGAGGCTTGTGCTATTATTTTAGCATCACCGGATTTTGTTTGCTTTCGTGTTCGATCAATGCGCTTTTCAACTGTTTCAATGTCTGCAAATATCAATTCAAGTGATATTGTATCCATGTCGCGAACAGGATCAACAGATCCATCTACATGAGTAACATTATCATTATCAAAGCAACGTACAACTTGAATGATTGCATCGACATTTCGTATATGAGATAAGAACTGATTTCCAAGGCCTTCTCCCTTTGAAGCACCTCTTACAAGTCCTGCAATGTCTACAAATTCAATGACAGCTGGAGTCAGTTTTTTTGCATTATATAGTTTCTGGAGCATTTCAAGCCTAGGATCAGGAACTGAAACCAAACCGATATTTGGATCAATTGTACAAAATGGATAGTTTTCAGCTTGCGCTCCTGATTTTGTGAGTGCGTTGAATAATGTTGATTTACCGACATTCGGTAGACCTACGATTCCTAATTGCATTTATGTTCTCCTTTTAACTTCTCGAACTTATTCTGGATTCTGTTGATATTAGACTGTGACTGGCTTTCATCTACTCTGAAATTATGCCCGTCATAATATATTTTATTACCTGGCTTCGCTTGATCTGGAAGATAATGCGTATCCATATTAAAGATTTCATTCTTATGCTCACAAACAACAGTGTCTTCTTCGATTCTGTCAATTGTATAACAACTGTTAAGTAATGAACTATAAATCGGTATATATACTAGTTTATTATTTATCCTTGTAGAATGCATTAAGGCAATCTCACTTGAAAAGAAATCTACTACTTTTTTAATCCGATTTATATTATCACATTTTACACTTCGTGCAAAGGTAATATGAGGAATAAAAACATCTTGTTTTTCGCAAAAGGTTTTTTCAATTAGTCTTTCTGATATAAGTTGATTGAGCTTCTGCAGAATATTCAGAGCTCCATCTATACCGAAATACAAAATTTTCTTGTTTTTTTTCTCAAAGCAATCGACATATGTGCTTTTCAAAAATATAGGAGGGAACTGTTGTGAAATATCTTTTATAATAGCTTCTATTGTAGGAATTATTGATTTACTTAATTCACCAATAAAGACCAATGTAATATGGTAATTGTGAAGTGATGTGAAATTACCATTATTGATAGTATTTTGAATTTGCTCAGAAGCTTTGTATAGCACATTTTTTATATGTGGTGGAATTGTTAGTGCTATAAATAGTCTCATCGATTTTTTTCCATAGACAATATTGCCATCATCGAGCCTCCCCTTACATATGATATGTCATATGCACCAGGAGATAGAAGAATCCTACTGTTATTCTTTTTGCGTTTCTCATTAATCTGATATGCTTTACAAGCTTCAAGAATCAGATTACAGCTTGTATTATCAGGCACATTGATTTGCATATCAACATGATCATTATCAATATTTAAGCAGTAACTTATGCTGATTGTACCATAGTGTGTATCAAGTTTTGCATCGACTTTGCTTAATTCATTGCATGGACGTGGATATAAATAAAAATGCTTATACCCGGGATTTTCTTCATCTGGAATTATTCCTGCTATTTTTTCATAATACCAATTTACAACAGCACCATACGCATAGTGATTGAAAGAGTTCATAGTGTCAGGATTGACACTACCATCAGGAAGAAGTGAGTTCCAATGTTCCCAAATCGTAGTAGCTCCCATTGTAATAGGGTAGAGCCACGAAGGATAGGAGGATTTAAGTGCCATTTTAAGTGCAAGGTCATGATGATCATTTTCTGTTAACACATCTAGGACATATGAAGAACCTAAGAAGCCACATGTAATGAATCCAAAGTCATTTATTATATTCACTAGTTCTTTTATAGCACGTAATCTATCATTTTTCTCCAGCATATCAAATGCTAGAGCTAGTGAATATGCTGTTTGCGTGTGTCCGGACAATCGACCACTGCTAGTAATGAATTCTTTTTTGAATGCTACCATAATATTTTTGTATAGATTCTTAAACTTCAGACTTTGTTTGCTAAGATTAAGTATTGTAGATATTTTATACATTAGCTTTGCACAATACCCATAATATAGCGTCGCAATAAGATCCTTTGGTGTTTGTCCCCATCCTCTGTTCAGACCACCATCTAGTGCCAACCAATCACCAAAATGGAATCCTTTACTTCGTATATGTTTTGTCTCACATTGTGTCTCGCAAAAATCAATAAATTTCTCCATCATCGGGTAATATCTCTTTAGTATGTCAATATCCCCATATCGTTCATAAAGCTGCCAAGGAATAATAATACAACTTTCTCCCCAACCTGAAGACGAATTGTTATCTCTCAAAACATCGGGGACAACATGTGGAATGCCGCCATCTTTGAATTGAGCATACGACATATCGTCCAACCATTTTACAAAGAAGCTTTGAACATCATAGTTATATGCTGCTGTTTTGAAGAAGATTTGTGCATCTCCTGTCCAACCAAGTCGTTCATCTCGTTGAGGACAATCTGTTGGAATATCTAGGTAGTTTCCAATCTGGCCCCAACGTGTGTTCTTCACAAGTTGATTTACTAGGTCATTGTTTGCTTTGAAATATCCAGTTCTTCTATTGTTCGAAGATAAAACGATTCCTTTGATGTTATCCAAACTGATGTCATTCGGCCACTTTATGATGTGAATATAGCGAAATCCAAAGAACGTCATCTCGGGTATGAAATGATTTTCTCCTTCTTTTGCTATGTATTTTAGTCCTTGTCTTGCAGAACGCAGATTTTCAGTATATACACATTTGTTTTGATCTAATGTTTCAAAGAAAACAAGCTCGATTTCTTGTCCCAATTTACCAATTAAATTAAGTTCAATAGTACCCACCATATTTTGGCCCATATCCACTACTAATTCATCTTCTTTTGTTCGTATTATCTTAATTGGGTTTATTTCTTGAACTTTTTTAGTTGAGATGCAATATGAGGGAATAAGACTGCTGGTAAAGGGGATATCTTGTGAAGCAGATTTGATCAACGACCCTACGAAGTGGAAGTCATCTTCAAGTCGTGAATCATAGTCTACACCATAGTATATTTCGCATCTGGTATATGGGCTTTGAAGGTCACTGTACCAACTTTGATCTGTTATAATAATTTGTTCTGTACCATCTTGATAAAAGATCTCAAGCTGTGCAAACAAAGCACGTGTTTCTCCAAAACGACATCGACCATTCGTATTATCCCATGGTGCAATAGGACCCATATACCAACCATCTGTTACAGTTGCAGAAAGACAGTTGGCTCCTTTAATAATTTGGTCTTTCACATCATGAATCTGATATTGTATTCGTGTTTGATACTCTGTCCATCCCGGGGTCAAATAATCTGAGCCACACTTGTCTCCATTAATATATGATACATAAAGCCCCTGTGCACTTGTATACAAACGAGCGTATTTTATTTCTTTATTGACAATGAATTCTTTTCTAAATCTTGTTGCAGGAGCAGGGGACATGTGATCTCTTTTTTTCTCTGATGTAATCCATTTTGCATCAAACTTACCATGTGCAGTTTCAAAGAGTTGAACACTACTCCACGTATCTTGCTTATTTTCACAAAAAACTTTAACTCGCCAATAATAGCGAGTTTTTTTACTGAGCTTTGTATGAATATATATGTATTTATTATTTGAGGAATTTGTTTTCTGGGTGTCAATATGGATGCTTTTAAAATACTGATCATGTGCGACTTGAAGTCTATATGCTACTTGATTGTTTGCCCCCTGCGTGCTCCAAGAAAAACAAATGTTTTCCCTTGCGACACACAAAGGCTGTTCACTATAACCACATCGCATATTGACAATCTTAATCATCTTAGCTAACCTCCATCATTTTGAGGTATTTCATTTTCAATGAAGCAAATTGCATCTCCGACACCCCTTTCCTTTGTTGTTCCCTGAGGCATGTTTACAAGTTGATCCATAAATACCATAGTTGCAGAGCCACCACCATCTAGTGTATACCCAACGTCACATCCTAAGTCTAAAAATTTGTTGGCCAGTTCTTCTATTGTCATCCCAATTGAATATCCCTGTCTTCTTCCGTCTGCAAGAACGAATAGATAGTGATATGGTTCTATCATACCAATACCACATCTTGGATGTCGAACATTCTTGTCGCCTTCAGTAAAGTTCTTAACAATTGTAAAATCAGAAACTAAAAGTGGACCAAAGACATAGGTGTGCACAACGTCATCTTTCACAAATCGGTATGCATCTGCCTCTTTATGGCTGAAACCTTTCATGCTACCATCTGGGTAAATTGCAAGAGTATCTCTTGAAGGTTCTTTCTCTTCTCTATAAAGTTTTGAATTTCTTATAGTAATACCGCCATCTCGTGCATTATAGTAGTCGCCAGACACTGCGAATATTGCATCATTGTCTTTTGCTATTTCTGAAACTGCAAGTGTTTTTTGTCCATATATACCACGAGCAAACGCAGCATAGAAATTATCCATATCACGTACGTATACTTCAGCTACAAAATATACGATTTCATTTTCTTCAAATCTATCAATTTCAATAGATAAATCACGGCTTCTATAAATATTATCTTGTATAATAATTTCGTTATTTGTAAATTTACCGTCACGATCACCGGGGTGTGGAATCGGTGTGAGTAGGGGAGTTGGTGTTGGATTAGGAGTAATCGTTGCAGAGAGATTTGTAGAATCAGAAATAGTTGGTGTTGGATTTGGTGTGGGTGTATTTGTTAATACTATTTCAGAAGGGGAAGTAGTTATATCAGCTGTTGCATTACTCATCAACCACTTCGGTGTTTTGATGTATGCCCATAAAGCAAAATAGTCCCATAAGATAGTACTTGTGATAATGATAGCCATGCAAACAAACAAGGAGATAATCCAGATTGACAGTCTCTTTTTTGAAGTTCTATTTTGATGCTTGTTACGATTCATTTTTTTAGATTTACTCCTTGAATTTCAAAAAATATTGTAACATAATAGGAAAATAATTGCTATCAGTTTATAGCCCTTCTGATAGTTCATATATAAAAAAGCCCTTAAATTCCATGAATACGAAGGCTTTAGTATTAATAGTTATATAGTTAGTTAGTCGCATCCTTGAATGTCATCATCATCATTTCCATAAACTTTTACACGTCTTACATCCGCACCAAGTGACTTTAACTTTGCTTCTAAATTTTCATAACCTCTGTCTATATGATGAACATTAGAGATAGCGGTTTCTCCATCGGCCATAAGTCCTGCTACAATCAGTGCAGCGGCTGCACGAAGGTCAGTTGCTTTAACATCTGTACCCCATAGGTTGTCCACACCTGTAATGACAGCAACATCTCCATTAACAGAAATATCTGCACCCATGCGAACCAACTCCTCAGTGTGCCTGAATCTTGATTCAAAAATAGTCTCAATAACTGTTGATGTTCCACCTGCAACTGATTGCAGTACTGTAAATGGTTGCTGTAGGTCTGTTGGGAAACCAGGATAGGGGAGTGTTTTGATGTGCACTGGCTTTGGCCGTCCATTTCCAATTACACGTAAATAATCTTCTCCTTCGATTACCTTTGCACCCATTTCTGTCAATTTTGCAGAAACAGCTTCCAT
>JAGLOK010000225.1 GCA_023139005.1 Clostridiales bacterium
TTTTTGATTTTGTTCATTTCTTCAACTCTTCTATCATCATCATCAATAGATTTGGCATACTCTAATCTCTTTCTAAGTTTTTCGATTTCTTTTTCTTTTGCAATACGTAGTTCAATTTCTTCTGCGAGTTGTTTGTTGGCAGTTTTTAATGACAATGTACGCTCAGATACTCGAACTTCAAGCTTGTTTCTTTCTTCTGCAAGTGCAGCATTAGCATCTTTTATTTGCGTTAAGTCTTGGAAATATAATACAGTTCCACTTTTTTCATCGAAATTATCTTTAAGTATATGCACACTAAGCATTACAGGAAGACTTGTTTCATATAGCGTGTTGATATTACATTCAAATCCTTGATGTGTGATGTTAAATTCCCAAATTTCTGAAGGAAAAAGATTCTTGATAGCGCTACTATCAGCACAGTCGGTCATAGAGCAGCCTAGCAATTCTTCTGTTCCTTTATTAATTCTTATAATATGATCTTGGTTATCAAAAATAATGATACCCTCATACATGATTTGTGATACTTCTAATAGCAAGGTGTCTCCCGAGAGATTCATCATGCTATATTTCTTTAATGAATACCATACACCAAACACAGAAATCAAACTAACAATAGTAGTCAATGGTGGCATTCTTAAATAACCCAGCATTGGTAAGATGACAGTGGTAAAAGTAGTTATGATAGCAACAACTATAAATGAGATATACATGAGTCGTGACTGTTTCCGCTCGCGTAGGAACTTTGCTTTTTTACTATGTCGTATTAATAGTATGGTTGCAATAATCGCATATATTGAATAATATGCTGTAAAATAATAATCGAATATAAAGCCTCTTCCTAGGGGATGCATATATGCCCAGGTACCTGTGATCTTCAACATATATTCAGCAGGGATGGGGTTAAAGAAATAAATATAAAAGTTTATTACTGCCGGTGTGTATATGAGTATTCTAAACCATAATTTTGTACTATATTTATTTTTGCCGGTGATTATGAGTACAAAATTAAGAATTTCAACATATAAACATGAACTTGCAATGATTGTTATCCAACGATAATTTGCAGCAACTGAAGGGTTATTAGTTGCAGACATCAATACCAAACAAAACGCCCAAAATGCAAGCGTAGAGGATGTTACCAAAAACAACCTGTTGGCTTTTGATTTTCTGTCTGCATTATATGTGTGTATGCCAATGATTATATATATTACACAGGCAATACTATATGCGAATAAAGAAATGCTCATTTTATTCCTTTTAGTACAATATACTCCTATACACTTATATCGTTACATTATATGTAATACATTATTGTTTTGCAGTTTTTCTATCCAGAAGATTAAACTTTATAGCGATAATTGCTTATAATTAAGGTTCATTATACCATATACTTACCATATAACACATAAAAAGGGTATGTAAACAAATTATTATTAGCAGGCGGTGATTTATATTTCTTAATTCGTAAGATACAGTATATTAAGGAAATATTATAGCTTAACGATTAAAAGACAACATGCTAAAAAAATGTAATTTGATTTACAATACTCTCTCAATATTCTCTATATAACATATAGCAAATCAGATAAACGGCACTTTAATACGATTTATTAAATTATTAAGAAATGGAAAAACAAGCTTACTCCATAATTATACGAATATCGATTGTTCCTTTTGCATGTACATCAATATTATACTCGGTAACTGTCTGACCATTGACTTGCATTTGTTTAATAGTACTTCCGTTGCCACTGATATGCAGATTAATACACATGTCGGCTATATTGATGTTCTTAATTTCCATTTCATCAATCGTATCATTGAGATAGGGCACAAAAGAGATCGTATCTTCTGTAATTTCAATTCCCGCAAAGCCATACAGCAACATCGACAAATATGCTGTTGCAGACCAGGTTTGGTGTTCACATGATCTGGTTTTTCTCACGCCGTTCATGTGATAGTATTCCTGCAGTCCACCATATGGCAAGCCAGTATCGGGATGATATATTTCATGAAACTGTTGATCTCTGTTTGAAAATGCAGTCAACAGCTCAAACTCATGCATGAACATATCATGTCTTTCGTGTTTTAAGGCAGCCACTGCAAAAAATCCCTGCACGTGCGGCCATACGGTACCAGAGTGTCTTCCATAGTCTGTATCGACTTGATATCGAGAGTAAGTAGGGAACACACAGGGAATACCACTGTTTGATGAATAGATATGATTCAAGGCTTTCTCGCCTACGATGTTTGCCATTAGCGCAAAAGAGATACCCAGTCCTTCTTGACGGATGCAGTCACCATGTTTACCCACAATATATTTTAGTCGCTCATCGGTATATACAAAGTGTTGCTGGATTGCACTAAAGAGAGCCTCTTCTTTTTTCCGGTATTGTTTGATATCCTCATTCGTGTTGCGTATCTTCGTCATCTTGATGAGTATTCGATAGGCCATTAGGTATGCAACGTTTGTGGACAATGTATGCATCGGAATACCAAAGCCCTCCGTGTAACAGTGTTCGCTTTTAAATTCTGGATATTTTAAGATACTGCTGTTATATTCTGCACAACTATATATCGTAGGATATGCGGACACTCCATCTCCATATACAGCAGGACCTCTGAACAATCCATACTCAACAGTAAATTCATCCCTTTCGCGTATTTCCATCGTATTTTTAATGGCTTCATAGGCAATGGGTAAAAAGGCTTCGTTGTGAGTAATCAGATAGTGCTGGTATGCACCGAGTGACCAGAGGATTGCATCCCAGTATTGCCCGCCGATGTATGTTTTGCCATCTACTATTTCTAGAACAGACATTAGCGTATTGTATGAGACATCTTGATCTAAGAAGCTAAACCCATTATAGACATTGATTGCTGTGTCTCTTGTCCAGGGACGATCATAGTCCGCACCGGCAACCAGTACTTTATGATGTACATGATCATATGTACTCTTGTATTGTTTGATGTTTCCCGAGATATCATCTAACGCAAGTTTAATAGCACTGTTGATTTGTGTATTGCTTGTAACGATTTTAAGGTTCTGCATTATCACATTTCTCCTTATAAGCGCATTCATAGTTTTTAGATTATCATACTGCTTGTTATTTGTAAATACCAAAAAAAGTGCTGTTTTATCAAAATAATTGTACTAAATACTATGCTATTTTCTTTTCGATAATATTAGACATTTCAGTGATATATTTTTATATAACAATGGACTATATTTCACATGTTTTGCTAATCATCATTTTCTCAGACAATATGTAAATGAAAGTCTTCTTGAATGAAATTTTTACTTTTGCTTTGTCGTATCAAGTCAAAATGTAATAATGCTTCTTCAGGTTATCTGACCATAAACATACTCAATTACTTTATCAATCTCTGTTTGGTAATCTTTTTCGATTTCAAAGTAGTTCACATTATGTGCCATGCATTTTTCTCTAAAAAGGGTATGTTCTCGGATTTGCTCATCAATGGAGAGATCATCTTCATTTCTATTTTCTTAAAATTGTTTCGGATATAGTCCTCTGAAAACCCTAAGAAGACAGAAGTGATTTCTTTTGCATAATCCTTATCAAAATCACTCATAAAATGAGGAAGAATATAACATCCTTCGATGATGAGGTTTTGTTTGTTTTCAATGGCAGTCATGATAATACCTTTGACGATGGGCCACAATGTTTTACCAAGAACATTATGGCTTTGAATTGGAGAGTATTTCTCATCTCCTAATCCTCTATAAAGCCCCATTTTCAAATGATCAATACAAAGATAGGGCATCTTAATTTTCTCAAGCAGTTTTTGTGCTAGATATGTTTTTCCGGTATGTCCGTTTCCACCAATTAAAATAATCATATTTAATCTCTCTCCTCTAAAACATGGCACACTCCTGTACAACATTACATATCTTAAAGCAAAACAGTATTAATAAATTTAGATTACGAAAACACCCGTTTCCCGCAAATAAACTTTCGGTTCCAATACGCGGAGTTCGCAAAGCTTGTGATACGAATACCGTTGGAAATCGACGACATGTCAATCATATTTCCGCTGCCAAGATAGATAGCTACATGCCCTTCAAAGCATAAAATGTCACCTGCACGTAGGTTTTCTTTGGAGATGGATGAATAGCTACTTATTGCCCAGGATGAAGAGGTCATGTAACCGATGCTGGTTCCGGAATGATTTAAGCTATAGTATACATACCCGGAGCAGTCTAGCCCTGATATTGTCTTGCCACCCCACACATAGGGAATACCTTGCCCTTTTAATGATTTTGCATAACCAATCAGTGCAGCTGCATCGCCGGCGTTATAGGAAGCATCACCACCGCCACCACCGGAAGGCTTATCAGTTGCAGACGCCACATAGGATTTTGCAGGCTTTGCATCGCCATTGTATAGTACTTGTGTGGTATTGTATCCAACAATACCGTCTTGAGAGAGTTTATTGCGTCCTTGGAATACGCGTATTGCCAAATCGGTGTCCTCATCAAAACGTCCATCTTTTTTAGAAGTAGATAAATATCCCAATTCTACAAGTCGCTTTTGAAATTGATATATATCAGTTCCCTTGTCGCCTTTGCGTACCATATAGGGTTCTGCTTCATCAGAGTACAAAAGCTTTAATGTTTCAGCGCCTGCAACACCATCCACAGATAGATTGTGTCCACGTTGAAATAGTTGTACTGCAAATTCTGTGACCACGCCATAGTAAGTGGTGGGTTCATCAGCATCCATATAGTGAAGGTCCATCAAGCACTCTTGCATTTTTGCGACTTCATCATGTGTCTCACCCAAATGGATGAGAATCAATGGGTCAATTTCATCAGAAGTTGTATCTAGGGTATTTGCATCTGTTGGTATAGGTGATGCAACTGCATCACTTGATGCTGGTGTTGTTGGAGAAGATGACGAACTGTTTTTATCTTTCAATGAAGCTTGAATAGCCGCCTCCAGTTCAGCGGAGTGATTGTCCTCAGGGGTTACCTGTGGATTGATTGTTGTCGTTCCCACCTTCAATGCAGCTGATGCATCAGTATTATTCTTGTTGCTGTTAAGTATAAGAAATCCAACTATAAAAGAGATGGCAAGTATGCCCGCAGCTAATGCAATAATTGAAAGCTTGTTGCCGCGAAATATTCTTCTTTTTATCTTGATTTTATTTGACTGTCTGTATCCATTGGCAGGTCGTGGATATTTTCGTTCATATTGAGTTGTAGTAGAATGCACATTTGAAGCAGTCTGTTTTGTGTTGCGCATCACCGGTTGCTGGGTGCTATCACTAAGAAATGATCTTAATTGGTGTATGAATTGTGACAAGGTTTGTTGTTTTTTATTACTATTGAAAATAGTTAGCAGTTTTCTGATACCAAAAAAAACAATTCCAAACCCAACAATAATATGATTTCCAAGCTTTATCAATCCATGTAGAAACCGCTCAAAAAGAGTCTTTTCTTGATATGAATTGCTATCTTTACCATTCTGCATTCCCATATTATACAACATATGCTTTCTCGTTACAATTATATTATGGAATATTTACTTTTATGTTACGTGTAATTGTGATAATTTTATGATATGACTTTACACATGTTTTCATATATTGATAATTTGTTCTGGGAATATTACAAATGTCGGTAATTAAAAAAATAGTAACAAAGTAGAAGCAATGAAATAATTATCTATTAGAATATTATATTGCCTTACTTTCTTTTTTTCTCGATCTGTACATCTTTTTTAAACTAGTTACGAGTAATCTCCTTAGTGCTTCAATTATAAAAGAGAAAATTACCGTCAAAAGCAACAATAATGCAGAATTGCGAATATAAGAAACACCATAAATACCATCAATTGAAGGTAAGTATTTTACTAAGAAGTTTCGAACAAACAGATGATTGATATATACACCAAAAGTAAGGGATGCTAAGTAATTGATTATTTTAGAGTATTTAACTTTGAGAGCCTTGAAAA
>JAGLOK010000226.1 GCA_023139005.1 Clostridiales bacterium
GCATCAAGGTTTGACAGAGGTTCATCCATTAAGAAAACCTTTGGTTCACGAACAATTGCACGACCTAGTGCAACACGTTGACGTTGTCCACCGGATAATGCTTTGGGTTTACGTTCAAGCAATGGTGTGATTCCTAAGATCGCAGCCGCTTCTTGTACGCGATTGTTTATCTCTGTTTTTGGCATTTTGCGAAGTTTCAATCCGAATGCCATATTATCATAAACGGTCATATGTGGATATAGTGCGTAACTTTGGAAAACCATTGCAATATCACGATCCTTAGGTGCAACATCATTCATTAGCTTATCACCAATGTATACTTCACCCTCTGTGATCTCTTCAAGTCCTGCTACCATGCGCAATGTTGTTGTCTTACCACAACCGGATGGTCCTACTAAAACGATAAATTCTTTGTCGTCGATATCAAGGTTGAAATCACTAACTGCTTGAACGCCGCCGTCATATACCTTATATACCGATTTAACTGATACTGTTGCCATAAATCTTCCTCCTACTTTATATTATTTATTTATTTTATTTGCTCACTTTTTATTATTATATATGGATTTTTCAAAGAATGATATGCACACCACATACAAATTAGTCATGGATTTTTTAACATTCTACCCAAATTTCTGAACTATTGCATAGAATCCTTCAAATTTTTATCCATTTTATAGATATAGTGCAAGTAATCATTTCTCATCAAAATTGTTCATTTATATGAATCTCCCGAACTGTATTATCTCCATTTCTCCCATAATCAAATAAAATGCATGTATTGCTGCTCTCCCATAATGCAAGGAAACACTTTCTTGAAATAGCACTTGGAGAATCCTGTATATATGCAGGAAGATATTTGCTAATATTTTCCTTGTCATTGTAAAACAATCTGACAATTTTCTTTTGTGCGTCTGTATATTGCATTTTTAAATGTTCAGGGAAACTTCTGGGTCTATCAATCAACAACCAGTCCAGCTGCATTTTCATTTTCAACTCATCAATATCAAAGTTATAATTTTTATTTAAAAAATCATATAGCAGATCAAATAGTTTGGTGAGTTTTTGTGGATTCCTAAAGTGTTTTCTTTCATCTAGAAATAGACTGTATTGTTCAAAGAACTCAAACGGTGCTTCAAATTGATGAATAATATATAAAAGTGTATTCTTGAAATGATTCGTATTCCTATATGTCTCCAGTGTTTGTTCTATCTTGTCTAATGAAACGAGCTGCTTATATGATATATCATTCGTTTTAAACACTTTGTATGGCGCTGTATTTGAATATACCAGTCCATATTTATCTGCATTCGCTCTGATGTCAGAACCTTTGAGTGCCTTTAAGAATCCAAGGTGTATCTTATTTGTATTCAATGCATACGTCTCATTGAACGATGTTTTGAATTGTTCATAGCTTTCATGGGGTAATCCCGCTATTAAATCCACATTGACAGCGATATTACCATGGGACACAATTGCATTGATTGAATCAAAAAGTGCGTCATTATCTTGTGTTCTGTTGATGGCATCTAGTGTTTTCTTGTTTGTTGATTGTATGCCGATTTCTAATTGTATCAAACCCTTTTCTGCTTTGCTCAATATTTCTATCATTTCTGCATCTACCAAAGTTGCTGTGATCTCAAAATGAAAGTTCGTTTGGGGCTCTGCGCACTTCTTCTTCAATTGAACTAATCCTCTTAGTATTTCATTTGCTCTGTCTATAGGAAAATTGAATGTTCTATCCACGAGTTTTACTTGTTGTACATTGTTTTTCATAAAATACTCAAATGCATAAAGCACCTTGTCAATACTCATATATGACATTGAGTCTGCAATTGATGAAATACAATAACTACATTTGAAGGGACATCCCCTGCTTGTTTCGAAATAGATGATCTTGTTCTCAAACTCTAGTAAATCATCATACAGAAAAGGGAATTGATCTAGGTTAAACCGTTCATTGCAATCCTGATTATGAAGAATGTCTGATTCAATTCTCTGAGTCGTTCCATTGAGTTTTGAAAAGTCACGATTATCTTCGAATGCATCAAGCCACTTTTTAAACGTTATTTCTCCTTCTCCTCGAATAATCATATCAAGCGATGCATTTCCCTCTAGTATGGAAACTGCATCGTAGCTTGCCTCCGGTCCACCAAGGAATATAAAACAATCTGGTAATATTTTTTTTAGATCGTCTGCAACTTTGAGCACCTTATCGATGTTCCAGATATAGCAAGAAAACCCTACAGAGTCTGGGTTTTTGAGTGCAATTTGTCTTGTGATGGCGTCAACTGTATCATTTATTGTTCGTTCGACAATCTCTATATTATGGTTTTTGCCGGCTGTTTCTTTCAAGCATCGCACTGCAAGGTTACTGTGGAAATATCGCGCGTTGATTGCAGCTAATATGACCTTTTTCAAATCCTCTCCTTCAATTCACTCTCAATCTGTTTCGCAAGCTGAATAGATACTAGTGCTTGGATTCGAATACCATCATTCTCATATTCTTTGCTAATTATCTTTGATGCGCCGTCAAATATTTTTGACGAAAGAGCGCCATTTGCATAAGGTATTAGTGTATCAATTTCTTCTTCATCTTGATTCAGCACTTCCTCGATTGCATAGAGAAGCTCGCTGATACCTTCATTTGCTTTTGCTGATATTTTGAAACAATTGTCTTGAGAAAGTAATGTTACATCGTCTTGTGCTATATCACTTTTGTTCAAAGCAACTATCGTCTTCTTATCACCTGCTCCAAGTGAATCCAACACCTCTCTTGCAACATCATAGTGCATCACCATCTGATCTGAAGATGCATCTACAACGTGAATTAACAAATCAGCATACAATACTTCTTCAAGCGTTGACCTAAATGCATCAACCAAGTCATGCGGCAACTTATTGATAAACCCAACTGTATCAACCACAAGGATGGATCTGCCTTCTGGAAGTTCATATTTCCTTGTAACCGGATCAAGTGTTGCAAACAGCTTATCCTCTGCTGTGACGTCTGCATCCGTTAGAAGGTTAAGCAACGTACTCTTTCCTGCATTGGTGTATCCGACCAGTGCAATCACAGGAATATCATTTTTTTCTCGACGAATACGATTTGTTTTTCGTGTTTTTCTTAATTTCTTGACTTGTTGCTCAAGGTCATGAATTCGTCTGTTTATATTTCGTCTATCAGACTCAAGCTTGCTTTCGCCCGGTCCCCTTGTTCCGATACCACCTGCTAGACGACTCATTTCCTGCCCTGACCCTGCAAGCCTCGGGAGCATGTACTTGTATTGTGCGAGTTCCACCTGCATCTTTCCTTCATGGGTTGATGCGCGTCCTGCAAATATATCAAGAATCAATGTTGTTCTATCAATTACCTTGCATGCAGTTGCTTGCTCAAGGTTTCTTATCTGAGCACCTGTGAGCTCATCGTCAAATATGATAAGGTTTGCGTCCATTTCTTGGCACATCAAGGACAGTTCGCTCACTTTGCCTTTGCCTATATATGTTGCACTATCGGGTTTCCTTGCAGACCCCAACTCTAAATGCAAAATCTCAGCACCTGCTGTATCTGCAAGTCTCTGTAGTTCTTCCAGCGACTCCTTGCCCTTTCCATTAAGATTGAGCCCAATTAAAATAGCACGTTCTCCAGGTTTTGATAGTGACTCCATGATATGTGCTGATTTGCTTATAATTTCATCGTTTCTCTGAATCTCATCTAATATTTCAAGATGTGGAATCTTATCTGCATGCCAAGGACCAAACTCTGTATAATCATAATCTCCATCTTCATGCAAATCCGTTAGTAGCGCAGCATTCACACCCGAAGGATTGCCTTGAGCGTCAACTCCAACCACCACCATTGCATCAAACGTCATTCGTTTTAGTGTTTTGATGTCTATTGAGGATAACATTGATGTTCCTTGAGGATGGGTGTGTATACACCGTATGCCTGTGAGCCTTCTTTTTCCGCGTCGTACACGAATATCAGGCAGCCCCACTCTATCGTGACTCCCTATGGATACGTCCATTACCATTCCATCTCTTGCAATATATAGCGATATTTCACGATTAATAGCATGTGTGTATTTGCACAAAACAGCTATCATTTCATCTGATACTAGTTCGTGACGCAATGTTTCCATATCAGCATCATATAACAAAGCCATTTCATTGAGAGTTGACTTTTTTATGCCTGTGATATTGCCGTGGACAATACCATATTCTAATGTTGTTTCAGTTCTTTGCATTAGCTGCTCCAATTTTCTTCATCATATACTTAAGTGAGATGACCATTGCACTCATCATGATTAGAGTAATAAAAAAGATAACAAGTGAGGTCGCAAGCTCTACCTTGAATGTTAATAGCATCTGTATCACCGTTAGTACGACAAGAAGGTGCCCTGTGTAAATACTTGTCATGAGTTTGCTTTTATCTTTTTCAATGAATAGGGATATAACAAAAGCAAGAACTACGATAATAGGGATGATTATATAAAGCCAGTTTGATTGCGCTGTTATTCCCAGTACAGCAAGCACTATACATGCTACAATCATTATAATGCTCATGCTTTTATAGATTACAATTGCTATCTTCATTTTGTCTCCTGTATATAGACAAACTCGACAATTAATGCCGAGTTTGACTTATTCAATTAATTATATTCTATTCTTCTTCTTTTTTTGCTTTATCCGCTGCTATGATCTTCTCTGCAAGATTTCCAGGAACTTCATCATATCGCGCAACTTCTTGTGTGAATGATCCTCTTGCTTGTGTCATAGAACGCAAGTCCGTAGAGTATTTGAACATTTCTGCTTGTGGAACTTCGGCGATAACCACTTGCAGTCCATTCCCCTTGGGATCCATGCCCATAATTCTTCCACGTCTTCTATTCAAGTCGCCTATAACATCACCCATGTAATCATCCGGTATCATAACTTCTACCTTGACTATGTGCTCCAGCAGTACAGGACCTGCCTGTGCACAGCCTGACTTGAAGGCTAGATGCGCGGCTGTTCTAAATGCCATTTCTGATGAGTCAACGCTATGATATGAACCATCATAAAGTGTACAGCGAAGATTAACTACTGGATACCCGGCCAATACACCTTTGGTGATACATTCGTTCAATCCTTTTTGTACTGCGGGGATAAATCCTCTGGGTACTACACCGCCTACAACCTTGTCAACGAATTCAAACTCTGTTGTACCATCCTTTATGGGCTCAAATTTGATCCAAACATCACCAAACTGTCCATGTCCACCTGTTTGCTTCTTGTATCTTCCCTGTGCTTCAACTGTCTTTTTGATAGTTTCTCTATATGCAAGCTGTGGATCTTTAAGATCTGCATGCACGTGGAATTTATTAAATAGCTTATTTACAATGATACCTACGTGTAAATCTCCCTGTCCGGATATGAGTGTATCATGTGTGTTAACTGATTTTTTTATATTAAACGAAGGATCCTCTTCTTCTAAGCGATGCAATCCGCTAAATACTTTATCTTCTTCACCATTTGTCTTTGCAGTTATTGCAAATGAAATTGATGGCAATGGAAATTCTATCGGTGCAAACTTCACTTCTCTTTTTGGATCACATAGCGTATCGCTTGTCTTGGTATACTGCAATTTTGCTAAGGCGCCAATATCACCTGCATGTATAGCTTTGAGCTCTGTAAGGTTCTTACCAATCATCGTATAAACGTGATTCATTTTCTCGCTTTTTTCTGTTTGTGTGTTCACCGGATGCAAGGCAGATGTCAAAGTACCTGACACAACTTTTACTAAAGAAATCTTTCCAACAAAGTTGTCTGCGATTGTTTTAAAAACAAATCCTGCAAAAGGCTCGCTATCATCACACTTTACTTCACCTTCAATAGGCTGCATTGGTGCTACATCTGCAGGTGATGGTACAAAAGATACAATAGTATCCATCATTTCCTTAACCCCTAGGTTTTTGGATGCAGAACAGCAAAATACAGGAACTACACTACCATCAATTAGTCCACCCTTTAGCCCTTGAATGATCTCAGCGCTTGTAAGTGTGCCATCTTCAAAGTATTTTTCCATCAACGCTTCATCTGTGCTTGCTGCAGCTTCTATGAGTTGTTCGTTGATTTCATCTAACTGATCAGAGAGTTCAGAAGGAATCTCTGTTTCTTTGATATCTTTGCCTTCAAAGACATATGCTTTCTTTGATAGAATATCCACATATCCTTTGAATTCATGATTTTCTCTGATTGGTAGCTGAAACGGTACAACTGCTGAGCCATACTTTTTGCTTAATCCATCAACCACTTTATCAAAGTTTGCATTCTCTTTGTCCATACCATTGATTAAGAATATACGCGTTAAATTGTATTTCTTACAATAATCCCAAGCCTTTTCGCCACCAACAGCAAGGCCTGATGTTGAATTTACAAGGATAACTGCACCTTCTGCAGCTCTCAACCCACCTGCTACTTCACCAATCATGTCAAAGTAACCGGGCATATCTATTATATTTATTTTTGTTTTTTTCCATTCAACGGGGCATAATGAGGCAGAGATAGATATTGTGCGATTTATCTCTTCTTGGTCAAAGTCTGATGCTGTATTCCCATCTTCAACCTTACCCATGCGATCAATCGCACCACTGTTAAACATCATTGCTTCAGCAAAGGTTGTTTTCCCCTCACCACTATGGCCTACAAGTCCTATGTTCCGTATGTCCTTGGCAAAATACTCTTTCATTGCCTATCTCCCCCTATTTCTTAAGTTTATTAACGCATTTCATGCGTGTTTATTTAAATTCATCGAACATCATTGTATCAAACAAAGCAAGAATTTCAAAGTACAAATTTTTTGAACGCAAAAAATAGATGAAGAAACATTGAAAAAAGGAATAAATTGAATAATGAAAGAATGAATTAAGTGCAATATTCTTTGATTAATGATTATGAAGTCGAAAGGATAGATACGCTATTTACGTTTCGTTTTCATCCCCTTTAAATTCACGTTCCTTCATATACACTAAAGTTTCCCCAATGCCTTGAAATCCCATTGATTTGTACAAGTTGTATGCTGCAACATTAGTTGACGAAACAGCTAAAGAAGGTATCCTACCTTGTTGAATTATATAATTGCAGGCAATCTTCATTATCTGCTTTGCATATCCTTGTCCCCTTGAATCTCGCGGTGTACAAACTCCGCCAATATATCCATGGCTCTTTGTCATTGCTTGGATATGGGCTTGGGCTACATAGACACCATTATCAGATAAGAACCAATATGGCTCTAAATCTGTACGTTCCTTTATTCTCTTTCTAATATCATATGCGTTTGACTTAAACCCAAAACCTTCCCACAAACAAATCTTGATGAACGTAATGATTGAAGGAAAAAGAATCCGTTTGTCAATACGAGAAAACTCCATATCATCATTAATCTCAACATTCAATTCTTGATATGCATTCGTCGGTAGCACCATGACCTCTAATTTTCGCTTGTCTAATTTGAAGTTTGCACTTTCTGATAACACATCATTACTAGGAAGTGTACCATCCAAACCCCAAACTGAATGAAAAGGAAATGTTGTGAGTATTCCCAATACACTTTTTTTTGCTGTTTCATTGACTGCATACATCATAACGTTTCCATCATTAAAGCCTGCAATAATCCCTTCTATATCTTTTTTTGCTTCTTTATAAACATAGTAAATACCACTTCTCATTGAGGAGAGTTTATACTTGAAACCATTTGCAGATACATT
>JAGLOK010000227.1 GCA_023139005.1 Clostridiales bacterium
TGCATCCACTCCTAAGTAGCAGTTTCCTTTATATGCAGATAGCGATTCTCGTGTAATTTGCGCCTTATCATGACGGTTGCGAAAGTCAGCATATGCCTTTTCATCTTCAAATAATACATCAAGTGATTGCAATGAAAATTCATGATTACCTGTAATCTTTGCATCTTGCCATTTTTCATGCAATGAGGCAAGGCTAATGGGCTCATCTTCTGTGCTCATTGCACACCCGATAGCAACATATAGCTTCGAGTCATCCGGTTCGATGATCTGCTCGGGTGTTAGGTGTAGTGTTCTTGAAAACAAGTTTCGAAGCTCCGGCATGAAAGAGAGTGGCCCGCCTAAAAATGCAACATTGCCCCGTATCGGCCTACCGCATGCAAGCCCTCCGATAGTTTGATTTACAACAGCCTGGAATATGGAGGCTGCAATGTCCTCTCTTGACGCACCTTCATTCAGCAATGGTTGCACATCGCTTTTTGCAAAAACACCACAGCGCGCCGCGATGGGATATATCATTTCATGTTTGGATGCAAGGGTGTTAAGTCCGCCTGCATCAGTTCCCATCAGCGTTGCCATTTGATCGATAAACGCACCGGTTCCACCTGCACAAGTACCATTCATACGCTGTTCTACTGTACCGCTGAAATATGTAATCTTAGCATCTTCGCCACCTAACTCGATTGCAACATCAGTTTGTGGTATCAGTGTACGCACAGTCTTTGCAGCTGCGATGACTTCCTGGACAAATTGAATGTTGAGTTTTTGGGATACGCCAAGTCCACCTGATCCGGTGCATGCAACAGACGCTTGGATATCACCGAGATTGGATAGTGCATCAGATAGGATGCTTTCAACAGAGGTGTACAAGTCAGAATAATGACGTTGGTACTTCTGATAAAGAATATTATTTTCTTCGTCTAATGCAACAATTTTAACAGTTGTAGAACCTACATCGATACCAAGCCTAGTTTTACTCATAATCTCCCAATAAATATATATATTTTACATTTAATCTTTATAGAATTTTATCATTATTAATCCTTTATAACAAGAACAATTGATTGATGATAATAGAATTATTATATATTCGATTTATACTCATTTACAAATGTGTCAAGTGTTATTGAATCAACTAAGTGTTCAATTTTTTCATTCAATACATCATACACTGATTCACGAATGCATTCCTGCAAAGGATTCTCGTGAGTGACATGATTATCTGTTAGTCGTACATCGCCTTCTAACAATCGAAGCAAATCGCCTACAACGATGTCTTTTGAATCTTTCGCCATATGATAGCCACCCTGTGGACCTTTTATAGAGTATATATAACCCGCTCTCTTGAGGTCCGAAGCGATTCGTTCAAGGTAGCTTACCGATACATCTTGACGCTGTGCGATGCTTGCAAGAGTTACAGGAGTATCGCTCTGTTGACAACTCAAGTCAATTAACATTCGAAGTCCATATCTTCCTCTGGTTGATATTTTCATGACTTGTCTCCTATAGCGAGGTTTTTTCTGTAGGTTTCTATTAATTCAGACAGTACAAGTGTATCTATAACTTGATTTATCTCATCATTAATCTCTGTCCAAAAACATCGTGTCAAACAGAATTCGGATCGATCACAGCAATCAGTATCTAAACACTTAACAGGGGACAAAGAACCCTCGACAGATCTAAAGATTGAGCCTATGGTAATATCCGAAGGTGGTTTTGCAAGTTGGTATCCACCATCTTTTCCCCTTTTACTGATGAGTATTTCACTTTTTTTTAGCTTGTTAAATAGTTGCTCCAAATACCCTTCAGATATTTCTGTTTCTTGGCTTATGTGTTTTAACGAGATATTCGCATGCATTCCTTGGCTTAAGAAACCAAGCATTACAAGCGCTTCTAAAGAATATCTGCCTTTTGTTGATAGTCTCATTATTTCACCTTTATTTGTTTTGTTTAAAAAGCTTAACAGATAAATATCGCTCGCCTGTGTCAGGGAATACAACGACAATTATCTTTCCTTTGTTTTCTTCTCTCTTTGCTAGTTCAAGTGCTGCAAATGCTGCTGCCCCTGAACTGATTCCGGCAAGGATACCTTCTTTTTTAGCAAGTGCCTTTGATGTGTCTGATGCCTGTTCATTTTCGACTTTTATGACTTCGTCAATGATTTCAGTATCCAAAATTTTCGGAATAAATCCTGCCCCGATTCCTTGAATTTTGTGTGGACCGGCAGATTCCCCTGATAGTACTGCAGAGCCACTGGGTTCCACTGCAACGATTTTGATATTGGGGTTATGCTCTTTTAACTTTTTTCCTGTCCCGGTAATCGTACCACCTGTTCCAACACCACAGACCAGTATATCCACCTTACCATCTGTATCTTTCAATATTTCTTCAGCGGTATTTCTGTAGTGCGTATCAGGGTTTGCTGGGTTTTCAAATTGTTGCGGTACAAATGAATTCGGAATGCTCCCTGCAATTTCATTTGCTTTATCAATTGCGCCCTTCATTCCCTTTGCGCCCTCTGTCAACACGAGCTCTGCTCCCAGAGCCTCTAGGAGATCTCGTCTTTCATAGCTCATAGTATCGGGCATCGTAAGTATGATGCGATGTCCCATTACTGCTGCAATATATGACAATCCAATGCCTGTATTTCCACTTGTGGGTTCTATGATCACAGTTCCTTGTTTAAGCTTGCCATCTTCTTTTGCAGCTGTAAGCATGGAAAGAGCGATTCTGTCCTTCACAGAGCTCATTGGATTAAACATTTCAAGCTTTGCAAGAATTGTTGCTTTTGCACCTTTTGAATATCTAGAAAGCTCAACGAGTGGTGTGTTCCCGATGAGTTCCGTGATGTCTTTTGCTATATTTTTCATGATTATTCTCCTTTATCGATGTTTTTTAAATCATAAGGCGTTTCTTGATAAACATAATAGTTTAACCAGTTTGCAAACAATAGATTTGCATGTGCACGCCATGTCACTTTGGGTATTTGAGTGATGTCATCATTTGGATAGTAATTCTTTGGTATTTCAATTGCATGACCTTTATCCAAGTCTCTTTTAAATTCTGAGTCAAGTGATAATGCATCATACTCAAGATGTCCTGATACATATACAAGCCTACCGTCATTGCTTTCTGCAAGCAACACGCCTGCTTCTTTGGAATGGGCAAGCAGATTCAATTCAGAACAAGAAATGATATCAGTACTCATCACTTGTGTATGTCTGCTATGTGGTGCATTGAAGTCATCGTCAAACCCACGAAGAAGCTTGCTTTTATTGTCTAGTATATCATGTTCGAACACACCAAATATCTTCTTGTTAATGGCATGCTTTTTGATTCCATGATGATAGTATAATCCGGCCTGGGATGCCCAGCAAATATGCAATGTTGAAAATACATGATGTTTGCTCCATTGCATGATTTCTTTGAGCTCTTCCCAATAGTTTACTTCCTCAAACTCGAGTTGCTCAACTGGCGCTCCGGTGATGACAAGACCATCATAATTCTGATCTTTTATAGTATCGAATGTTGAGTAGAAAGAGGATAGATGCGCAGCTGAGGTATTCTTTGATTTGTGGCTAGCAGTCTGTAGTAGTGTAACTTCTACCTGCAAAGAGGAGTTTCCCAATAGCCGCAAAAGCTGCGTTTCTGTTGTGATTTTCGTAGGCATTAAGTTGAGTATTGCAATCTTTAGTGGGCGAATGTCTTGCTTTACTGCACGCTTTTCAGTCATCACGAAGATGTTTTCGTTAGTTAATATTTTGGTAGCAGGCAAGGAGTTCGGGATTTTAACTGGCATCGTGTCATTCCTCCTCTTGTGAAGTGATGAGTGCTTGATCAAGGTCTTCAATAAGGTCTCGAACATCTTCAAGTCCGACAGATAGACGAACCATATCCGCAGAGATTCCTGTGCTTTCTAGTGCTTCTTCTGATAGCTGTCCATGTGTTGTGCTTGCAGGATGAATTACCAATGACTTTGCATCAGCAACATTAGCAAGTAGTGAGAAGATTTCTAATGAATTGATAAATGTACGCCCTGCTTGTATTCCACCTCTGATACCGAATGTGAGTATTCCGCCAACACCGTTGGGTAGATATTTCCGTGCGCGGTCATAGTACTTGTTGTCTTCAAGGGCAGGATAATTTACCCATGAAACTGCTTCATGTTGGGAAAGATATCGTGCGATGATTTCTGCGCTACGGCAATGACGCTCTACGCGAAGGGAGAGAGTTTCGAGCCCTTGTAGTATCAAAAATGAGTTGAAGGGACTGATACATGCGCCCGAATCGCGCAACAATTGTACTCGTGCTTTGGTGATATAGCCTGCATTATCAGGAATGTCTGCATATACGATATCATGATAAGTACTATCCGGTGTGGTGAAGTTGTCAAATCTTCCACTGGACCAATCAAATGTTCCATTATCAATGATTGCACCTCCGATACTTGTTCCATGACCTCCGATATATTTTGTCAGAGAGTGAACAACAATATCAACACCATGTTCCTTCAAATTGATTAGATATGGTGTAGCAAAAGTATTGTCTGAAATTAACGGCAGATTGTTTTGATGGGCAATGTCTGCAATCGCTTGAATGTCAGGGATATTGATATTTGGATTGCCGATTGTTTCTATGTAGATTGCTCTTGTTTTGCTATTTATTTTCTTCTTCAATGAATCCAGGTCATCCGGATCCACAAGATGTGTTTTGATTCCATACTGTTCCGGCAGCCGATCGTTAAATAATGTATAGGTACCACCATAGAGTGTATTTGTGGCAATAATTTCATCACCACTTTTTGCAACATTTAAAATAGCATAAGCTACTGCAGCCATACCGGATGCTGTAGCCAGTGCACCTACACCACCTTCTAGGATTGCGAGGCGTTTTTCTAAAACATCTGTTGTAGGATTCATGATACGCGTGTAGATATTGCCGGATTCTTTCAATGCAAAGAGGTCTGCTGCGTGTTGCGCATCATCAAAGGTATAGGAAGTAGTTTGATAGATGGGTACCGCTCTTGAGTTGGTTTCCCTATCCGGACTATGTCCTGCATGTAGTTGATGTGTATCAAAGTGTAATGATTTTTGAGTCATAATAATCTCCTTATGGTCGTTTTGAAGTTCAGATTCAAATAAAACCATCACATCTTTTCTTTAATTGTGTTTTGACTTTTCTTAAGCCATAGCAGGAATATTGATAGAGTGTATGCATATTGAGATATGAATTGTATCCATTCAGGTTTTGAGTACCATCCAAATAATACATATAATGGGACACCAATGGCGCCTTCTTTGTGATAGAATACTGTTCCTGATAGGTCAAATGCTTTGTTTAGAAGCAATGAATTCTCTTGAATCTTTCCAAGAGCTTTGAGTGCAGATAGTCCTTCGTGTATTCCATAACCCAATAAGAAACCCGCCTGCAGTATTAGATATCCCAATGTGATTGCAAAAATCGTTTTCAAATTCACCTTTATTAGCGAATAATAAATCAACACAGCTATGATTAGAGCGACTAAAACTCCGATTGCTATAGACAGAATGGTATACTTTCCGGTAAATGAAAAGATAGCGATTTCTGCACCTTCACGTGCAATCATAATCGTTGCGATTGAGAAGATACCCCACTTTGATAAATTGGAATCAACTTGTGATTCAATCTGCTGAGTTATGCGAGAGCCATGCTTAATCATCCAAACAATAAATGTTGTAATAAGAATTAGTGCAATGATACTTGCGATGCTTTCCCATATTTTCGCGACTTCCCCTGAACCTACAATTGCGTTTGAGATCATTGTTAGTATGGCACCAAAGATGACGGATAAAACGACACCAATAGCAGCGCCATAGTAAATATATTTCTTATAAACAGGATTGTTAGTTTTGCTGATATATCGGAGCATAATGGAAACCACTAAAAAAGCTTCAAGCCCTTCTCGAAAACCCATTATTGTCCCCGGTAAGAAAATTCCCATATTAGCGCCCCTCCTTATCATGAAATTTCTGTTAATAGACATTCAAAACCTAGTAAAACGGTAGGTATTATGATATTATAATTTTTGTAAGGAAGAATGTCAATAGAAAAGGCTAAATCAATAAATGTTTTTATACAGTAAATTCAAGCTTAAATTGGAGTGTGTGTATGAGTAATCAGAAAAAAACAGTAAGAATTGAAGGAATGACTTGTGCTGCATGTTCAAGTGCTATTGAGCGTGCGGTAGATAAGATTGATGGTGTTGATCAAGTAAGTGTTAACTTAGCAACTGAGAAAATGGATGTATCATTTGATCAAGAAAAGGTATCGCAAGATGTTATATTTACTGCGATAAAAAAAAGCGGATACAAAGCCATTATGGATGAAAGCATCAAGACAATAACATTGAATGTATCCGGAATGACTTGTGCAGCATGTGTTGCTGCAGTAGAGCGCTCTTTAAAGAAACTTGATTTTGTTAGAAGTACAAGTGTCAATTTAGCAACTGAAAAGGCAACTGTGACCTACGATGTAGAGCTTGGAAATATTACACAAATTGAA
>JAGLOK010000228.1 GCA_023139005.1 Clostridiales bacterium
CAAAGAAGAGGTTATAAAATACCATAAGAGTTTTTATGATTTTGCAGTAAACGGATCAAAATTATTGAAATTTAATACATGGAATGACCCCAAAAACTCCAGAATGCATCACCCTATCCCGGATACAGATATTTATATTTGATATGGGAAGATGATTACGGCGCAATGATCATGAAAAACTAAAACAACTTTCTCATTGCATGCCGATAAACTTTGTATTGAGAAGATTAATGTAAGAATCTGCATGCAGATTCCTCTTGATCAAGAATAACTGAAATTTCTTTCTTATTGCATATCAATAAACTGTACTCTAAAGATATATATAGCAAAGCACCTGAATGTAGGTGCTTTTTGGTTAAGAGACAGGGGTTCGCCAGCCAGTTCTCTCCTCGCTTCATATAAACCAGTGGCATTTTATCAACATTGTGCATTACCTTTCTGAAAAATAAAATAAATGCAAAAACACCTTGACGGCTAACACTTGTTAGCCTGTAATCTAGATAACAAGCGTTAGACAAAGGGAGTAATTTATGATAAAAGATAAGAATTATTCGACAAAGCAAAGAATCCTTGATGTTGCGACAGATCTATTTGCACAGTATGGATTCAAAGAAGTTTCAATGCGCCGCATCGCGGCTGAAGTCGGGATCAAGGCAAGTTCGTTATATAAGCATTATGAAAACAAAGAGGATATTTTGGAGAGTATATTTGACGTGTTTAGAGAAAAACTCAGTCAAACAGAGCCCTCCATTCCTGAGTTTACATCCCCGATGGAATATTTCACGATGGCTTATGAACAGTTTATGCAGGTGATGTGGGAGCCAACTATACTTAAGATTTCTAAGATCATTACGAATGAGCAGACGCACAGCAAGGTAGCGAGAGAATTTCTTATTGAAGAGATGACGATAAAACCCGTCCAAGCTACAAAATATGTCCTTGACATCATGCAGGAAAAGGGAATGATTGATGTTTCAGATACACAGGTGTTCGCAGAAGAATACTGCGCCTATATTGTGTATCTTTATTTTGAGCAGAACATCCTTAATTCTGCACCCAATATTGATTTTATAGATAAAAAAATGAAGCAGCACAACGAGTTTATTGTTCGCTGTATACAAAAGGAAGGTTAGTATAAATGAAAGTTCTAACAATTATAGGTAGTCCCAGAAAGAAAGGCAATACTTACAAAGTGACTAAACGTATAGAAAGCAAACTTTTGAGTATAAACAGCTCCATTAGCTTTGAATATTTGTTTCTAGCAGACTGTGATCTTAAAATGTGCAGAGGGTGCTTTTGCTGCTTTGCTAAAGGAGAAAACACTTGCCCTCTTAAAGATGACCTCAATACAATCTATGAGAAGACGCTTCAAGCAGACGGAATCATTTTAGCTGCGCCAACTTATGCGATGGGTGTTCCGGCGCTAATGAAAAACTTTATTGATCGTTTGTCGTACACATTGCACCGTCCATGTTTTTTCGATCAATCTTTTCTGGCAGTATCCACTGTCGGTGGATTAGTGGGGTTAAAAGAAACGCTCAATCAGCTTTCACTACTAGCATCTGCCGGTGCAAAAAAATCGCTGAAGGTGGGTGTGCCGATGCCGCCTATCTCGATGCCATTGCTGGAAAACAAAGCTGCGAAGAAACTTAAGAAATCGGTCAAAGCATTTTACTCATCCATGAATAATGTGAAGCGACATAAGCCGGGGTTTGGTGATTTCGCATATTTCGCTGCTTTTAAAACAATGAGCCAATTTGAATCGTATAAAGAAGAATGCCCCGCGGATTATGAATATTATAAAGAAAAAGAGGCTTACTTTTATCCGGTGAAAGGCATGAGGGTATTCCTTAGTAAAGTGCTGGCTCCCATTATGCGCTTAAGCTTCAAGCTGATTGCAAAAGACACGGCAAGCACATAGCAGTGCGGTACCTCATAGCTTTCGCAATGAAATTAATTATATTACATATAAAAGTCATAAGGGTTCGTACCCCTTTTATCAGAAAACCACCAGAATAAGCATTATAAACTCTGCAATGTCATTAGTTTTGTAGAGTTAAGTTATGCTTTTTGAAAACTCACATACTCTTACACAAATTATAATAAACTTTTGAATTTGTTAAAAAAACAATGCAATAAAAGCAAATCTTAATCGTCATACTAATATAGGTATATTAAAATATTAGGAGATTAATTATGAACTCAAGACTAAAAAACGCAAGAATTGCTGGACTACTATATCTATTTTTCATTATTTTTTCAATCTTGGCAGATCGATTTGCAGTTTTTGTTCAATCAACAACGTTGCAGGTAATTGAAAAGATTCAATTGAATACAGAGCTTTTCACAATTGGTTTAGTTTCCAATATACTATCGGGAGTTTTCTTTCTTTTAACAGCATGGGCTTTATATAGACTTTTAAAAGAAGTGAATGCTAATTATGCGCTACTTTTCTTATTGCTTAACTTAACAGGTGTGGCTATTCAATGTTTAAGTGTCGTATTCTTATTTGCAGGGCAAGAACTATTATCAGGAACAACTGCTCTAGGATTATTCGATTCTAAGCAAATCGATTTTCTTTCTGTATTTTTCATCAAATTTCACCAAAACGGATTTCTCATCGCTCAAATATTCTATGGGTTATGGTTGCTTCCTCTTGGCTATTTAGTTATAAAGTCAAAGTTTTTACCTAAAGTTTTGGGGATTCTGCTTATTGTCGATTTTGCAGCAATTTCATTATGGTTTTTCCAATATTTTATTTTCCCTCAACTGTCAATAGTAACAGACATTTGCTTAATAATTAGTTTGATAGCAGAATTTGGGCTGACATTTTGGCTTCTGTTTAAAGGTGTGAAAAAAGAATATAGGAAAGTCGTTGAAGGATAGATAGCAGACAAATCTAAGTACTAGCTGAATATAGTAGTAATCTATTAGCTTGCTACAACTATAACAAGATATTATCAACCAGATATAGAGGGCTTTTCAAAACTCAAAAAGCATAGTATAATAATGTCAATAAAAGAAAGGTAATAGTCCAATGACAAAATAATGAGCAGTTCAAATAATAGAATCTTTAGGTCGCAAACTGACATTACCTATGTGAGGTTTTAGATTTGCTTGTTTTGTTATGTATTACTTAATATATATTTTAGCAACTCTATTTTCTTGCAACTACAATAAGAAATGGAGTTTTTTTATGCAATTAAGTTATAGAACCAAAGAACAGCTTATTGAAGATTTCGCTGAACAGACAGGATGGTTGGATAGCTCATTAGATATACCAACTGAAGAAATTGGTGAATTTTTTTCAAAACGCACAGAAGGATATGACAAAGTGATGATGGATTATTGGGAAGACTATAAAACAATCCCCGATTTTCTGCCGACTCAATTTGAAACAATGCTAAATCTAGGTTGTGGATGTGGGTTCGAATTCGAGGTAATATCTAAGAAATATCCTGATATTCAGGTTGTTGGCATTGATAAATCCAAAGCGATGCTTGATGCATTCCGGCAAAGACCATTCTTTAATAAAGATAATTTTAAGTTAATAGAAGCTGATTATTTTGAATATCCCTTTGAGAAAAATCAGTATGATGTTGTTATGTCGGCAGAATCTTTACATCATTATAAATTTGAAAAGAAAAAAGAAATTTACAAAAAGATATATGATGCCACCAAGCAAGATGGATACTATTATGAGTTGGATTTTATGTCGGTGAATAATGATTTCGAAAAATTAAACCTTGATTATTATGAGAAAAGAAGAGAAAAATATAATGTTCCTGAGGATGTTTTCGTTCATATAGACATACCGCTTTCACTGGAGCATCAAATCGAGTTGTTAAAGTATGCAGGTTTCAAAAAAATAGAGCTACTAAACAAACCGTTCTTGAAAAGCTATACAGTATTTCTGAAAGCATCAAAATAAACAATACAATATATTATTTTTGCAACCAGTACCCACTGGTTGTTTTTTTGCAAAAAAGAAGGTGAAAACTTTGGGAATACTAGATATACTAGAAAACACACTACAAATATAGAATGAAAAACAAACCGAGATATGAAGCTTACTCTTGACATCACATTCTCTCACAGATATCATTTGAATAAGCTACTTGCAACTTGTGTAGAAAAGCCCTAATCCATACGGCTCGCAGGGAAAGCTGTTTTGCCTAACCTAGAGAATTCTATTATATATGAGAAGAAGTACGCACTCTATAAGAATATTATTGAAAGCCTTAATGGCGTGTGGGATCAGATGTAAGAACTTGCAACAATGGAGGATAAAAATGCTTGAGCAATTGAAAAAAGAAGTATGTGCTGCAAATTTAAAGTTGGTAGAATACAATTTGGTAACTTTAACATGGGGCAATGTTTCTGCAATATCTGATGATCGAAAGTATATTGTGATTAAACCAAGTGGTGTTGACTACGAGAAGATGCATCCCGCACAGATGGTTGTTACGGATATGGATGGTAACGTTGTTGAAGGAGACTTCCAACCTTCTTCAGACTTATTGACTCATCTTGAATTGTATCATCACTTTAAGGATGTAAAAGGTGTCGTGCATACCCACTCACGTTATGCAACGGCTTTGGCACAATCAGAAAGAGAATTGCCCTGTTATGGAACAACACATGCAGATCATTTTTATGGTAGTGTGCCTTGTTCAAGACATCTATCCAAAGAAGAGATTGAATCTGAATACGAACTCAATACAGGCAAAGTAATTGTTGAAACATTCCAAAAAAATCAAATTGACCCTTTGGAAGTACCGGCAGTTCTAGTTTGCAAACATGGACCGTTTACATGGGGAAACAGTGTAAATAAAGCAGTCGAGAATGCACTAGTATTGGAGGAAACTGCACACATGGCGTTGATTACTCAGCAGTTTAACCCCGACGTAACCTCTGCATCGCAAGACCTACAGGACAAACATTATTTCCGTAAACATGGAGAAAGTGCCTATTATGGGCAAGAAGATAAATCAAATAAGTAAATCGAATATATATCAAATAACAGATAAAAAGTATTGAAAGCACTTGCAAGCAGGTGCTTTTTGGTCAAGCAGGACGTATACTTCATTCTAAGGATTAATATAGAAAACACAAAGACTTTCATTGACATATGCCGCGAAAGTCCTGCTAAACATTTTTTAAGCAAGTAATAAGTGCGAAATGCAAAAATGCACGAATGAAGTGAGTTTTTGTATTTCGTTGGACATTTGATGAAAAGCTTTGCTTTGGCGGGAAAGGTGTATTATAGACCGAAAATACAAACCCGTCTAACAAAGCTCTAAAAACTCATAAAAACGCCCTATTGAAGGGATTCCTCGAGTGCCACTGAGAAATCAAAAAATTCAATAAGGAGTCAAAAAATGAGAAAAACAGAGATTATTGCGGTAGTAAATCAAAAAGGTGGAGTTGGAAAATCAGTAACTTCAGTAAACCTAGCGACAAGCCTTGCAAGACAAGGCAAAAAAGTCTTGATTTGCGATTTAGACGCCCAGGCTAATAGTACCATGTGCATGGGGTTTCAAAATCCAGATGAACTACCAATTACAATTGCAAATATCTTCACAGAATATATTGAAGATAAAATCACATTAACAAAAGACCAATATCTATTACATTCAGAAGGGTGCGATATCATACCTTCTTCTATTGAGCTTGCAGGAATAGAACCATCACTTGTTAATGCATTAAGTCGAGAGAGAATACTCAAATCTTTTCTATCTGATATCCAAGAAGATTACCAGTATATTATATTGGATTGTGGTCCATCCTTAGGTATGCTTACTTTAAATGCACTAGTTGCAGCAACAAGTGTACTCATTCCAGAACAAGCACATTATTTAAGCGCAAAAGGTCTTGAGATGCTCATTGGTACGATAGCAAGAATCAAAAAAAATATCAATCCAACGTTAGAATTCATGGGAATATTAATTACTATGTATAATCATAGATTGAATTTCAGCAAAGCTATTCTTGAGAGTTTAGAAAATGCATATGGTAATCATATCAAAATCTTTAATGGTAAAATTCCTCAATCAGTCAAAGCGGTTGAAAACACTGCTACAGGTAAAAGCATTTTTTTATATGACCCAAAATGCAAAGTGTCACTTGCGTATGAAGCGTTCACTAAGGAGGTATTAGCAGATGAGTCAGTTTAAACCAACTCTCAAAACACTCTGAAACCCT
>JAGLOK010000229.1 GCA_023139005.1 Clostridiales bacterium
GTATCATCTTTGGGGTAAAAATATAATACTACTTTCTTTCCTGAAAAATCATTCAAGCTAATATCATCGCCATCGTGATTGGTCAATGTGAAGTCTATTGCCATATCGTTTACATTTAACATTATAAGCCTCCTGTTAATATATCGCTATACTAATATTATATGCGCGAAAAGCGACATTTACAATTAACAAATTGTGAATTGATGGCAATGCTTCTTAAATATGGTTCAAGCTGAATTGAACAAAATTTGATGATATCTTAATTTACGTGCTGAGCTCTATAATCTCTATTTCTTGAAATGGACAGCAGTGAGCTACTGCGATTTTGCACACCAATGCTTTTTGTGGTAATTCTATAGTGCTGCATTCTTCAATTGCTTTTGTGATGTCTTTCTTTTCTACTTCATATCCAATGGTTACATGCGGTACCCAAATATTGTTGTCCTCATAAACTCTGTCAAATTCATCGCCTTCATGCAAATGAATATGGTCATAAAAGTTCTTGTGAAATGCGACTAACTCTGGGCTTTTTACAGGCGCCAAGAAAACATGTGCTTTATCATTAGGGTTGTTGAATATCCCCAAGCTTGCTAAAGAGATTTCAAATGGTTTTGTGTGTCTAGTAAGTTCTTTGATTTCATCTAAGAAGTTATCTTCTGAGTTCCACATGCCGATGGTCATATGCGGTGGAATCTTTGAATCTAAAAAATAACGATTATTAGAACACCCATCAAGCAAATCGATATATGTAGCAATTCGATAGTTTGAAAAAGTATTGAAGTATAGCATGATAGAATAATTCATATGCCCTCTCTTTGTATATATATTACACCGAATCACAATATCAATCAAACGTTCGGTTTTTCTAATCCTCATGATACAAATATTGACTGATATCATAAGAAATCAGGTATTCTACATGGCGACTAACTGAAGATTAAGAAGAATTTAAGCGATATGAAAATCGTTTCACAGATGGTGTATCGATATGGACAAGTATTTTTCAAAATGATACTATAAAGATGATTCCGGTAAATTAAATTTGGTCAAGTTTGAATCATCATATACAAGGAGAATCATTATGTGGACACCCCTAATACTTGCAATCATTTTATTACTATGGCTACCCTTTTACATTTGGACTGAGTATCGTTGGAAAGAGCAGTCTTATTTTTGGACAAAAGCTGTATCCTCGTTGCTATTTCTATCAGTTGCTGTTACTGCGTTTTTGATTTTAAAGCCCGCAGCAGACTACGCATTATGGATTATTATAGCATTAGTCCTTGGGCTCATCGGTGATCTGTTTTTGGTGTATGTTGCAAATATTAAGTACTTTATTCTCGGATTAGTTTCATTTTTGCTTGGACAGCTCTGCTATGGCGTTCTATTCTTGCGTTATGTCGGTTTCTCATGGATAGACGTGATGCTATATATAGTAGTTATTGCTCTTGCACTGTTTGTGTATGCCAGGTCAAATCTTGAACTCGGCAAAATGAAAAAGCCGGTGCTAGCATATTTGTTGATTATATCGTTCATGTTTGTAATGGCAATATCCACGATATACAAGGGTGGCTTTTCACCACTTGTAACTATCATGATTGCAGTTGGTGCATTATTGTTTTTAGTATCCGACATCGCACTTGCCTTCATTCGTTTCAGCAAGAAACCGCATCGCTATTTACGCGCGATTGATCTTTCGTTGTACTATACAGCACAAGTCACACTCGCGCTCACAGTGGTTGCAATTGCATAGTCAAAAGTGAGTTTATAAAGATAGAAAAATCTAAATATAAGGAAGTGTTAATTATGAAAACATGTATCGCATACTTTTCAAAAACAGGAAATATCAAGATGGCCGCTGAATACTTGGCGCAAAAGATAGGTGCACAGCTCATTCCTCTAGTAGACAAAACGAACTACAAAGGCTTTATCGGATTTATGAAGGGTGGCTATAAAGCCTCTCTATCAAAAAGCACTGATCTCGGTAGTGCGCTCTATGAAGAGATCTCAAAATACGAACGCATCATCCTTGCAACACCTGTTTGGGCAGGGAAAACAACGCCCACAATCAATGCAGTGTTGAACAATGTGGATTTCAAGGATAAAGAAGTGTACGTTATGACAATGCAGTCAGATTCAGACTTTGGCGATGCTGATAAAAGAGAAGCTTTCTACAAAGAGATTATCAATAAAAAAGGTGGTAAGTTCGTTGCTCTATATTCTCTTGCAGGAACTTCCCCAGGGAAACCCCCTCGAGAAGAAGAGGACATCATAAGCCAAGTGGATGCAACGGTTACTATTGTATAACCAATAAAAATGCTAAGAATCAATTATATAAAGCTTTTAAACAAGTCCTATTCGGACTTGTTTTCTTTTTCTTTTGAGGCTCTTGTACTCATCACAAACAAAATGATGGCAACTATGAAGATGATTATTGATATAAACTGAGAGGTTGACATAAACCATATCGTACCCCTGAAATCATTTCTGAAAAACTCTATTATAAACCTGAATACACTATATAGAATTAAGAACAACAATCCAACACGACCAGGCTTTGTATTTCTTCTTGCAAGCAATATCAATATTATTGCTATTGCAAAGTTCGATGCGGATGATATCAGTTGTGTTGGGACTAGTTTCACAAGGTTTGGCGCAATCGAAGAATTTGTAAATGTAATTCCTATAAATGAATCCGTTTCACAACCGTAACAGCACCCTGCAAGAAAGCAGCCAATTCTACCAAAAGCCTGTGCAATCGATACAGATGGTACAAGCAAATCAAAGTACTCAAAAAAATTCACTTTCTTGATCCTGCAATAAATTATAACAGCCAAAACACCACTGATGATTCCACCGTATACGACAAAGCCACTACCGGATAGTATCAGCATCGGATTGTTTATAAACGATTTAAATTCTACGATAACATATAAAAGCTTCGCGCCGGCAAACCCAAATATCAATGCAAATATAGCCAAGGTCAATACCATATCTTGATTTAGATCATGTTTTTTTGCACGAAAATATGCAACCAGTATGGCGCTAATTACACCAAGAGCTATCATCAATCCATATCCATAAAGTGTTATGCTTTCAATTTTCAACATTTCATTGTACAAGTGAATTCTCCTCAAATAAAAATGTCTGACTATTATACCATATGCGATGAAAAAATGATGTGTAATATATAGTTATGTAGGATTTTAGTCAAACACATTGCAAACTTATATTATTTTCAATATCTACTTTGATATCTCGAAATATACTCCATCATCGGTATTTGCAGCTGATACTTTGTAGCCAAATAGCTCAGTAGTTCTGCGAACAATAGATAGTCCCAGTCCAAACTGACCATCTGCACCTTTTTTGTATGTACTGAATATCGTAGGAAGTATATCTTTCTCGATAGGTTTTCAATCATTAGAAATTGCAAGCATGTTCTTTTTGAGTGTGATTGTGATATTTGTTTTTGCATAGCGTACTGCGTTGTCCAATATATTTT
>JAGLOK010000023.1 GCA_023139005.1 Clostridiales bacterium
TGGAAAAGACATGCACTATATCGTTATAAGGTAACAGCTGATAACGGAATATATACTGATATGAACGCTATCCGCAGAGATGAGGACATGGATGCACTACACTCAGTATATGTGGATCAATGGGATTGGGAAAAAGTCATCCTTGAAGAAGATCGCACTGAAGACTATCTCAAAGAAGTTGTAGGCAAAGTGTATGAAGCACTAAAGGATACTGAAAAGCATCTGGATGAACTGTATCCCTTCTTGGACAAAACATTGCCCGAAGAAATCACTTTTATCACAACACAGGAGCTCGAGGACATGTATCCAACACTTACACCATTTGAAAGAGAAAATGAGATCACCAAGAAACATGAAGCAGTCTTTATCATGCAAATCGGCGGTGCACTGCTCTCTGGTGATGTGCACGATGGTAGAGCGCCTGACTATGATGATTGGCAGCTAAACGGAGATATCGTGGTATACAATCACTTGCTAGGTAGAAGCTTTGAACTATCATCTATGGGAATCCGTGTGGATGAAGAATCACTCAAAAGCCAACTGGAGATTGCAGGATGCACAGACAGAGAGGCCATGCCGTATCATCAGATGATACTAAACAAGCAACTGCCCTATTCTGTAGGCGGTGGCATCGGACAGTCCCGTATGTGCATGTTGTTCTTGGAAAAAGCGCACATCGGCGAAGTACAAGCCAGTGTGTGGCCAGAATATATGATTAAAGAATGTAGTAAGGAAGGCATTGAGCTTTTATAGTATAGAAAGCTAGTCTCGATTACTGTTTTCGCTTCAAATGTCTATATCATTTTAAAAACACTTACGGTTTCAATACCGTAAGTGTTTTTGTTACTAAAATATAACTATGTAGTGTAATGTTTTAATAAATATCGTACGATATATGGTAATGATGAAGTGCATCTGGATATTATTAGTTTGATGATAAATATAAAACACTTCATCTTTTGGGATTCTAGGGAGGGTTATGAGAAACACATTTAAGAAAATGCTTGCAATAAGCGTTTCTATTATTTTACTTGTAATGCTATTGCCAATAACCAGTGTATTTGCAGATGATTTAACTTTAGATTTTGATTTCATTACGAATGTTATACTATCAGTGGCGGCGCACTATCGCACGCAAATGGTTTCGCTTTTTCAGCGATTGACCCCGATCCATCACATACAGGAACGCTCACCTATACCTTTGGTACGATGACACCACCATTTTCTCCAGGTGCTACCATTGATGAAGTATATACAATTGAGTTCAAAACAACGGTAACAGATCCTGATGATTATGCTGCCAACAGAAGTAACATAACCTACAGAAATACAGCGAGTATCGATGGTGACAATATTCCTGTGTCATCAAACGAAGGAACACAGCGCTTGGACAGCGAAGTGATTGATAAATCTAACCAAGGGTACAACTATGAAACAAAAGTGATTGATTGGCGGATTCAAGTCAATCAAAACGAAATGACTCTGGGTGATGCTCCAAATCCGATCGTCATTTCAGACACCATCAATGCAGGAAGAATACGTGAATGGTTCATTTGCCATTACAAGTGGCTCAGGAAGACAGGCCGGTGTGTTCGCAGACGCTGCACTCTATTGTATAAACTTCGCAGGTTCCACGGATTACGATGAATATATACAAGATATGAAAGACAATTCACTCTATGATACCGAGGTGCAAATCTCTGAAGCTGACCGTGTGCTGACTCTCTCCACATGCTCGAGTGCATTTAACAATGCCCGATTGGTATTGCATGCAAAGCTAGTGGAGTAGTTCTACAGTATGCATCCCACATTTTTTGATCTATTTACTGCTTAATCTTTTTCAATATTCAGTTAGTTTTTAAAGTTGTTTCATGTTCTTGCTTTTCTTTTTAACCTCACATTGCACTATTAATAATATTTATACGTAGTATCCGGCATTTTGTTTATTTATTTTATGTAGATGATTATAATTGATTGCATATGGGAATCTAAATTGGAGGAAGCATGTCATGACACATGAGTTTAAAACAGAAAATCCATTGGTATCGGTAAAGAAGAAGATAAAAACAGCATGCAAGAGCTTGGGCGAAACCAAAGAAATGTATTTGCATTTAAGTCAGCCGGAGCGCATGTTGGAAGTATCCATTCCTGTAAAAATGGATAATGGATTGACCAAAACATTCAAAGGCTACAGGGTGCAACACAATGGTTCAGCAGGACCTACAAAAGGTGGCATTCGCTTTCATACTGATGTGCAGCGCGATGAGGTGATTGCACTGGCTTCCTGGATGACATTCAAGTGCGGTGTGATGGATCTACCCTATGGCGGTGCTAAGGGCGGTGTCAAGGTAGATGTAAGTAAATTATCTGTATTTGAATTGGAACGATTGGCCAGAGGATATATTCAGGCTATCGCCCCCATTATCGGCGAACGACGTGATATCCCAGCACCCGATGTCAATACAAATGCACAAATCATGGCGTGGATGGTGGATGAATACTCTAACCTAAGGGGAATCGGTCAGACGCTTTTTGCATCATTTACAGGAAAACCTGTTGAGTTTGGTGGGTCTCTTGCAAGAAATGAGGCAACCGGATATGGCGTTGCCATCATGATGAAAGAATTTCTAGAACATAAAACAATCAATATATCGGATACAACGATTGCCATTCAAGGCTTTGGCAATGTCGGTGGATATGCAGGAACATATATTCAACAATTTGGCGGAAAAATAATTGCAGTTTCCGATGCGCAATGTTCATTGATTGATAATGATGGTCTGGATATGCAAAAACTTCATAAGTACTATCACGAGCATAATACAATCTCTGGGTATGATCCCAAAAAGGAACATGACCGCGATGAATTATTTAAAGTAGAATGTGATGTATTATGCCCATGTGCTTTGGAAAATGCCATACGACTTGATAATGCAGAAGATATTAAGGCGAAAATAATTGTTGAAGGTGCTAATGGCCCTATCACTTCAGATGCTGAAGCAATACTCAACGAAAAAGGTGTACTCATCGTCCCGGATATCCTTGCAAATGCAGGTGGTGTCATTGTCTCATATTTTGAATGGGTACAGAATTTGCATAACTATTACTGGAGCTTTGAAGAAGTGCAGATAAAGCAGTATCAGAAAATGAAAGAGGCACTATACAAAATGCTTGCAATGATGTCTGAAAAGCAAATCACAATGCGCGAGGCGTGCTATATGTATTCCATCAGAAAACTTGCGAAAGTTGTTAAACTTCGCGGACGATGTAATTAACAAACGTAAAATAATTCATTCTAGTATAAAGATGTGCAGAACTTTGCATGTCTTTATTTTCCTAAAAAGAGAAGACGGATCAACTTCCTTTGCCAATCTTTAATAGATATCAACAGCTTTTCTAGTGCTGCATATATAAGGACTTCAGACTCTGTAGGGTATAAGAAGATGATTCCTAAGAAAGCAGATGGCTTCAGCTTCTTCTTGATGGATAGTGTAACAACCGGAATCATCTCTCCTGCATTATCTGCGACGATAGTTGCACCAATTATTCTATCTCTTCTACCTAAGACTAGCTTAAGATATCCGGTTGTGTCATTGTTAATTATGGCTCTATCGTTATCTGCTAAATCGAGAGTAATCGATGATTTGTAAAGCTTTGCAGCAGTTGCTGTTGCTTGAGTGTATCCAACATGCGCAACCTCGGGCTTTGTATAAGTTGTCCATGGTACTGCTGAATAATCAACTTTAGCTCCAAGCTTGAATATAATATTTTTCACCACAACACCTGCTTGATGTCCTGCTGTATGCGTAAACTGATATGAGCCCACAACATCACCACAAGCATAGATGTTTCCAACATTGGTGCGCATTTTACTATCTGTTTTAATATATCCCTTAGAGTTAGTTTTGATCGCAGTTGCTTTGAGCCCTAAGCCTATCGTCATAGGGGCTCTTCCGAGTGCTACCAATAGACAATCTCCATATATCTTTTCTATCTTATTGTCTATCTTGATTGTGACTACGATATCATCATCTTCTTTTGTTACTTCAATAATCTTTGCATTTAGCTTCAGCTTTACCCCCTCATCAGTAAATATCTTCTCCATCATGGGTGCTACTTCTATGTTATCTCTGTAGAAAATATGCTGTTGTTTGTCGATAATTGTCACATCAGCGCCTAGATATGCAAAGCCCTGTCCCAACTCCAGACCTGTATATCCCGCACCGAGTATAATGAGCTTAGTTGGTACTTTCTTTAGCTGAAATATATTCCCGTTCGTATGATAGCGAACGGTATCTAATCCCTTAATACTAGGTATTCTTGGCATTGACCCAGTTGCAATCACAATGCTTTTGGCTGTAATTGATACGCCATTGATATGGATTGTATGATCGTCTGCAAATCTCCCTCTGCCATGTATGACATCGATTCCTTGCTTTTCATATTTCTCTTTGGAGTCATGTGGTGCAATTTGTGATATGGTTTCTCGAACTCTGTCCATTACTTTTTCAAGATCGATTTTTGCTAGCTTTGATGTGATACCAAATGTTGATGATCTTTGAATCGCTCTTGCTGTATGTGCACATTTTAAGAAGGCTTTGCTAGGGACACATCCTGAATTAAGACAGTCGCCTCCCATCTTGTCCGCTTCGACAAGTGCTACCTTGGCACCTAATTGTGCAGCACCGGATGCAACTACAAGTCCTGCACTTCCTGCACCGAGTACAATGATATGATAGTCATATTTCATAGGAAGTCTCCTTCACCAACAAAGTCATTGAATTTGAATATCCTTATATACTATTACTATATCATATTCTGAAATATCTGCATAATGATTGAAGTGTTGATACGAAAAAGTCCACCGATGTATGTGACTTGTTCGCTAAATCAATGTATTGGTTTGTTATCGTAAGAAGTATATTCTATCTTCTACTCAACCATCTCTTGATGAATGAAGGGATAGTAATATTTTTCTTCACTAGTATGACAGTCTTTTCGCACTTACTTGCAATTCTTTCGGGGATTCTACCAAACAACATCTGATTCAACAATCCCTCGTTGCTTGCGCCTAGAATGAGCAAGTCATGCTTCTGGCTTTCTTCCAAAATCGTTGCTGAAACATCGGTGTTGTAGGTAATATGTACATTCCAGTTGATATTTCCTAGATGCTTCAATATGGGTTGCATGCGGTGCATGGTGGTATCTTCAGGTTCATTATGTATATTGAATATCAATATAGTGACTTCAGAATCCATAATATCTGCCATCATCACTTGTTCTGTTAATGATTCTTGTACACTTTGCTACAAGATACCACAGTAACACATTAGCGAGTATAATTATTGAAATCATTATTACCTATATATATCTGTTGAATTATTCATAAGAAAACTGTGCTTGAATTATGAATAACCATGCTGAACATAATAGCACTTGAATGGGTTATTGACAATTATTTAACTAAGTTTTATATTTAGTTTCATGTGAATATCCATTATATAGGATGATGCGAATTTGCGTGCGCTGATTCTCATTTATTTCGTGCTTTGTTTGTTTTGCTGAATGATAACATTTGCACTACCGTGTCTTTTTCCATGATGACTATAGCACTCATCACAAGCACCCCACCAATTATAAGACTACTAGTTACTAATTCATAACCTAGGATGACAGAAAATATGCTTGCAAAGATTGCTTCGGCTGATAATATAATCGCTACCTTTGATGCATTAGTGCTTTTCTGTGCTTTGGTTTGTATGAAAAATGCGATGCCTGTGCTAAATATCCCCAGATAGATTACAGGAATGAATCCGGTTACAACTTCAATTTTGTATACCGACTCGAAATCAATCAGTATAAATGATAATGATGACAGCATTGCAGCGGTTGCAAACTGTAGGAAGGAGAGTTTTTCGGTGGTCATCTTCTTTGTGCTGATTTCCAAAAAGCTAACATGACACGCAAACAAAAATGCGGCCAAAAGCGTTAGCGCATCTCCAATGTTGAATTGTGATGATGTGGAAAATAGATTGGTAAGCACAGCAATGCCCATGATGCTACAAAGCACTGCTAAGAAAACTCTTTTAGTAGGTCTTCTAGATATTATTATCCATGATATGAATGGTACCATCACCACTGTTGTGGATGTTATGAATGCGCTGTTGGATGGTACTGTGTACTCAAGCCCAATCGTTTGTGCAAAAAAAGCAAGAAACAGCAACAATCCTGTGATGATGCCATACTTGAATTCTAGTCTTGTAAAATCATTAAGCTTTTTTCTAAATATGTGAAAGATAAAGATAGTGGCAATCAAGAATCTTACGGTCATGATGATACTTGAGCTTACGTGCAAGTCCATTGCCATCTTCGTTGCGATAAAGCCGGAACCCCAAATGACTGCAACCAGAATCAGGCTTAAATCTGAACGTATAGATGTCTTGTTGGTATTATTAATATACATTCTCCTTGTGATGATTAAAATTAATCGCTGTTGACTAGTATATCATATTACATCATCTTGAGATACTGATAAACCTTTAATCCATATGTAGTATTTGCGCATGTTGAAAGATACTGTGCAAAGGAGTAAAATAATAGGTAAGCAGCAATAAAATTGTGATGTTGAAAGGTGGCGTATCATGATACAAAAGATAAGAATTATTAGTGTAATATTAGTCATATTACTGCTTGTTGCAGGATGTGACTTTATTCCTGTCCCAGCAGAAGCAACGACTGTACCACCGCGTGCACCGGAAGAAACCGTAGTAGCTACATCAGAAACAACCGATACGCCTAGTATGGATACACCTGTCCCAACGGATACACCTTCACTTACTGCAACTTCCAGCCCAACATCACCTCCAACTGCAACCCCTGCTCCAACACCGACACCTGCACCTACACCTCCTGACATCGGAAGCCTTCCTCCTGAAGATATGGGTGCTGCAAACTACCTTGAGGCCTATGAGCAAATCGCCTATATCAGCGATCACTTAGGTAGCGATGTGCCGTTTGTCGAAGAACAGTGTGCCTATATCGTGGGACAATCCATGGCTATGGACGGACAGACAGATATTCAGTTTGACTATGTTGAGTGGCTTTCAGACCCCGAAGCAACAGTGCAGTATCTATTGGACTTTCCTACTGCGGCCCCTGAAGACTATGAATTCATTGAGGAAATCGGATATATCAGAAACATGGATTCCACAGTCGTTACTCATCGTACATCCACGCAATCACTCTATTTTCTGAATCGTCCACTATATACTTCTACCATTGGAGAGGTGGACTATGATGAATTCAGAGATTGGCTCTTTATGACACCAACAGATCGATTCGTTATCATCTGTACTGTCGATGGTGTGATTGCACGTGTTGAGTGGATATTCCTACCTTAATAAATAAATTATGATTGGAAAACATTTGAATGATATCAATTAAAGAGATGGATGAGATTCTGGAGCAATTGGCTTCAGAGCTTCCAAGTGCATTTTATAAGGAGCTTAACGGTGGTATTATGCTCTTCCCTGAAACAAAGCGGAATAAAACATTAGATACTAATGACTTATATATCATGGGTGAATACCATAGAAGTAGTGCACTAGGAAGATTTATCACCATATACTATGGATCATTTTGCAAGGTGTGCAAGCATTTTTCAAGAGAGCAAATAAAAAAGGAACTACGAAAAACACTGCGCCATGAATTTAGACATCATGTAGAATCTCTTGCAGGAGAGCGTGGACTTGAAATTGAGGATGCACGGTTTATCGCAGAATATGACAGAAAACGTCAGCAAAGAAATGAATCCTAAAACAGTATCCTATATTTGAATTACGAATGTGTTTCATGTATACTAGCATTTAATTGGTATTATTTACTATAACTAGAATGGGTGTCATTGATGAAAAGAAAACAAGATGGATTTACGATGATTGAGATCGTCATTGTAGTTGGGATTATTCTGGTGTTCGCTGCGATTGCTATTCCTATATACTTCAGCGTGATAGAGAAAACGAAGGCAGTACACTGTCAGGATACAAGATCTACCGCAGTTACACAATATGGTGTATACAACGCTATGGGTGGAACAATCAATCCTGATGGATTGCATGACATGGAGTTTCTGGTTGATGCAGAATATATTATAGTTGAAAAATCATGTATCAATGGTGGAGAGTATACTTGGGTAGTTGCAGAAGGTGAATCAACCATTATCACCTGCTCGGAGCACGAATAAAAAAGACCTATATATAAAATAAAGACCCCATACAATTGTACGGGGTCTTTTGTTTTTAGATTATATCACTGTGATATTTTCTGCTTGTGGGCCTTTTTGACCTTGTCCGATATCAAATGTTACATCTTGGCCTTCTTCTAATGTCTTGAAGCCTGATGCATTGATTTGTGAATGATGTGCAAAAACGTCATTTCCGTCTTCGCCTGCTATGAAGCCATAGCCTTTTTCTGAGTTAAACCATTTTACTTTACCGTTCATACTGTAGTACCTCCTAATTTATTCTTTAAATTTGCGTAAATATATTGCTGAATTTAAATTAGGATTTACTCTTTTTAAAATCTTACTATATTTGCTATAAATTTAATCAAGCACTATACTACCACACCTATTTGATACATGTCAAACTGATTTTTTATAAAATGGCAATTTTTGTAGTAATTTACGCATATTTGTTTTGAAATATGTAAGATTTTCCGAAAATTGCTTAATTTCCATTAATATTTTACCGATATATAATTCGATAGGCATATTAAAGGGAGATAGTTGCATTGAAAATACTCAGTAGTAATATCATAATGACCAGCGATCGTGTTGCATCACAACACATGGAAAAAACAGAATCGATAAATTTCTGGACTATCAAAAGTAGTGCAGTAGATGTTGCTATTGTGGATATTGTTGATATTTCCGAGGAATCTCAAGTTGCCTATAAAGAAAACATGCTGATAGAAAAAACAGATAATGATTCATTTTCCTATGAAATTAGTGAAGAAGATAGAAATAAAATCATATTGCTAGAAGCTTTTATAGAAAAGCTTACCGGAAAGAAAATGATATTTCAATACTTTGAGAAAGTAACAAAGAAGAACCATTCGTACAATGAAATATCCTTAGAGCATCGG
>JAGLOK010000230.1 GCA_023139005.1 Clostridiales bacterium
CTGCAGGACTGTTAAAGCCTGAAGATATGGCAGACTTCATCAAAAGAAGTGCTTCACTTTTATCTAAAACAGTTGAAGAATAAATAACATCTGTGCCACCCAAATTGGGTGGCTTTTTTATTTGCAATTATCTATGTTATACTTTAATTATGAATATATTAATTACAGCTTTTGAACCATTTGGTGACGACGATATCAATTCATCTTACGAATTATTAAAGACCCTTCCTGAACAAATTGACAATAAAATTCTCATCAGAACAGTTTTGCCTGTTGTTTTTGATGAATGTAGTATTCTTATTCAATCATTGATTAATGATGTCAGTCCTGATGCCATCATGTGCCTAGGTCAGGCAGGTGGTGATCAAAGTTTACGTATCGAAGTTGTCGCAATCAATCTCAATGATGCACGCATACCGGATAACAAGGGCAATCAACCTATCGATGAACCTATTATCCAAGATGGAGATGTTGCCTACTTTTCCACACTCCCAACACGTAAAATGTTTGAAGCGTTGAAAAAAAAAGAAATCCCAACACGACTTTCTTATTCTGCAGGTACTTATGTCTGCAACAATTTGATGTTTCATTCCTTGAATATGACAAAAGGTACACATATTAAAACAGGTTTTATCCACATCCCTCTTTCAGAACAGCAAGTCAATGATTCAAGCAAACCTCATCTAGATACGCTCACTTCAAAAAAAGGTTTAATCGAATTGATACGAGTATTATGAGAATATAGCTATATTCTACTTTTCACAGAACAAAAGAGTGCGTTTGCACTCTTTTGCTAGTATTCATTATATTGTTATCACTACATTCTAGTACTATCTTTCTGTCATTGGTACATAAGCTTTTTTCTTTAAAACATTGCGATATGCAGGGCGCATTATGCGGCTATTTGATGCATGTTCTTCCAATAAATGAGCACACCATCCTGCAACTCTAGCAACTGCAAATATTGGTGTAAATAACTCATTTGGGATATTGAGCATTGAGTACACAAGTCCAGAGTAAAAGTCCACATTCGGAGATAATACTTTTTCAGATCCTTTAACTTCTGCAAATACATCCGGTGTTACTTGTGCTACCAAATTATACAGATTTAATTCATCTTCACGCTTTTTTTCTTTTGCTAATAAAGCTGCCTTTTGTTTCAATAGTATTGCCCTTGGATCAGATACAGTGTATACTGCATGCCCCATACCATATACCAATCCACTACCATCCCCTGCTTCTTTTCTTATAATCTTAGCAATGTAGTCTTCAACTTCCTTTTGATTGGTCCAATCTTTTACATTCTCTTTAATCTCTTGCATCATATTATGTACACGAAGGCTTGCACCACCATGTCGAGGGCCTTTAAGAGAGCCTACTGCAGCTGCAATTGATGAATACATATCCGTTCCACTTGATGATACAACGTTGACAGTAAATGCTGAGTTGTTACCACCACCATGTTCTGCATGTAGTACTAACGCTAAATCCAAAAGCTCTGCTTCAAGTTTTGTGTATTTGTTGTGGGGACGTATCATATGCAATAGATTTTCAGCATGTCCAACATTCGGAAGCGGATTATGTATATACAAACTCTTATCCTCAAAATAATGACACTTTGCTTGATATGCGTATGCTACCATTGTAGGATACTGTGCAATCATTTTAATACATTGATATAGTACATTATCTATGGATGTATCATCAGGATTATCATCAAATGTATACATAGCTAATGTGCAACGCGCCAACATATTCATGATATCTTGACTTGGTGCCTTGAGTATCATATTCTCCCAAAAGTTATTCGGAAGCTCATAGTGATCTGCAAGCAGTTTTTTAAAATCTGTAAGATTTTTTTGATCTGGTAATTCTCCACAAAGT
>JAGLOK010000231.1 GCA_023139005.1 Clostridiales bacterium
AACGTAGCGCTCTAGCCAGCTGAGCTATGAGCCCAAAAAAACCTCTCAATGAGGTAGCTTTATTATACACTTTTTATTACGCTTTATCAAGCAAATGAAGGGTAATAATCATTTAAATATTGTTATTTATGCGAATAAATATTATAATCATTGTAATCATCAAAGAGGGGAAAACATGGCAAAAAAAATCACAACTTTACATGACAAGAACAACCTAACAGAGAATAAATTCATCATACTATATATCACCAGAAAGCTGGGAGTCAAGCTCAATTCTGATCAGATATTTGTACTTGCAGATAAATATAGTTGGATGAATTACTTTGATATGCGCGAGTGTATCATTGACTTGTGTGATGCTGGATTCTTAAATGAAGAAAATGAAACATATACCATTACTTCAGAAGGATTTTCATTAATTGAAAACTTTATGACGTCAATTGCTTTTTCCATTAGAACTATCATTGATGACTATGCAAAGGACAACAAATCAAAGATATTAATTGATCAACAAATTATTGCAGACTATTGTCAAGACAGTGCGCATGAGTACCCTGTGACTTTAAAAATTATTGAAAATGAAGTTGAATTATTTTCATCTAGAATTGTAGCTGCAAATGAAGAAGATGCGAAGAGATTAGTTGATAGATTCAAACAAAAATCCTCGAAGATATATGCAAGCCTTATAAAAGAGCTTACGTCAGATAGTTAGCCATTCAATACAATAGAGCGTACCTTCCCTGAAAGATACAACGAACCTGCGACCAAAAGCGGGGCGTTGTTTTTTTGTGCAAGATTAATTGCTTTATCCAATGCGAGTGATACATCCTTGAGATCATACACACTATCACAATACTCACTCATGATATCTGCTAACTCTTTTGAATCGATAGACTTATTGGGTAGGGGGGTGGTCGTAACAATCACATCGGATATCTTTATGAGTTCTTTAGAAATTCCTTCGATATCTTTTGTATTCATTATCCCACATAGTAGAACACATTTGTTATTGGGAAATAGGTTTGAGAATTCCTCGCTTAGCTTTTGTGCTGCTTGTTGATTGTGCGCCCCATCGATAATAATAAGCGGATTCTTATCATTGATTACTTCCATTCTCCCTGGCCAAATGGTTTCACTTAGACCAAGTCTGATGGATTCATAGGTAATACCATATTCTAATACATCTTTTAAAACTAAACATGAAATGAAAGCAGTCGTTGCGTTGGTTATCTGGGTTTTACCAATTAAAGATATCTTTAGATCCATATTGATACCTTGATAATCAATATGAAATTCTTGTCCTTTCAATCCACTTTTGTTAATTAATAGTTTTGCATCAAAAGCGGAATAGACGGGTGCACTCATTTGCTTTGCTGAGTATAAAATTTCAGCATATGCAGCAGGGGAGTCTTGGGTTGAAATAACTGTAGGACAACCAGACTTTATGATTCCTGCTTTTTGTCTTGCGATATCTTCTATAGTGCTTCCGAGTACATGCATATGGTCAAGCCCGATGGATGTAATCACACACAAGTCTGGGTCAATAACATTGGTAGAATCAAACAACCCACCAACACCAACCTCTATAATTGCAATATCAATTTCTTGCTCTAAAAATATCAAGAATGCACAAACTGTAACCAACTCAAAGAATGTTGGATGTGAAAACCCATCTGTAACCATCTGCTTTGCATGCAAAATTACATTGGATGCTACATTAGAAAACAAGTCTTCATTAACATTTTCTCCGTTAATCTTGATTCTTTCTGTGAAATGCTCAAGATATGGAGAAGTAAATAGTCCTGTTTTATAATCACTATGACGCAATACACTTTCAAGCATTGCACAGGTGGAGCCCTTTCCATTAGTGCCTGCAACATGGATGAATTTCAAACGATGGTGTGGATTACCAAGGCGTGATAAAAGCGCTATGATATTGTCAAGATTATTTTTCTTTGAACCATAGAGATTTGCATTTTGAATATATTCCACACACTCGTTGTATTTCATTTTACAGGCTTTCTAGTCTGTTTTTAAGGTCTGCCAACAGTTTCTGATGATTTTCAAGTAATTGCTTTTCGCGGTCAACAACAGCAGGTGGTGCTTTTTTTGTAAAACCTTCATTTGAAAGCTTGCCGGTTGATTTTTTGATTTCCAATTCTGCCCTACCAATTTCTTTTTCAAGACGTGCTTTTTCTTTTTCCATGTCAACCAGTTCACCAAGTGGGATGAGAACTTCGGCAGCTAAACACTGTGCTGATACATACTCATCATAATTAGCTATATTTTTTGCAAATACTACTTTGTTTCCATGAGCAAGAGATTCTACATATTTGTCACAAGTTGTTAAAAACTCACTCTCTTTTGAAACATTCAATACTATTAAAGTCTTTTTGCCAGTGGGTACTTTCATTTCAGCGCGGATATTTCTGATGGCGTGGATGATTTCCATTAAATCATGAATGTTTTTGCTGCTCTGTTCAAAAATATAATCAGCATTATAAGTTGGCCAAGTTTCCATCATGATGGATTCACTAGCACCGGGAATGTTTTGCCAGATTTCTTCGGTGACAAATGGTATGAATGGATGGAGCGTTTTGAGTGAATCTTTTAGCACTTTACACAATACAGCCTTTGTTGATGATTGTTCTAGTGCTGTTCCTTTGTATAGTGTTTGCTTTGAAAACTCGATATACCAATCGCAAAATTCATTCTTAAAGAAATCGTGTGCCTTAGAACATGCAAGACCCAGATCATATGAGTCCATATGACGACAAACTTCTTTGGATGTTTCATTGAGCCTTGTTAGTATCCACTCATCAATAAGGTTGAGCTGAACGTCTTTAATATCTTGAGGGACATCCTCGCCTAAATTTGAAAGCACATATCGTGAAGCATTCCACACTTTATTTGTAAAGTTTCTTGCACTTTCCGCTTTATCACTTGAAAAACGCATATCATTTCCGGGAGATGTACCGATGGTGAGTGAAAAGCGTAATGCATCAGCACCATATTGATTGATCACTTCAAGTGGGTCAATGCCATTGTCTAATGATTTAGACATCTTTCTACCTTGTTCATCACGAACCAAACCGTGAATTAAAACGTGATCAAAAGGCTTTTCATCCATTTGTTCAAGTCCTGAAAAGATCATACGCGCAACCCAGAAGAAAATAATATCATATCCGGTAACTAGAACATCGGTTGGATAAAAATACTTCAGATCATCGGTCATTTCAGGCCAGCCTAAAGTTGAAAAAGCCCATAGTGCAGAAGAAAACCAAGTATCCAAGACATCTTCATCTTGATGAATATTTTCACTGCCACACTTTGTACAAACATCTGGTGCACTGCGTGCTACCATCATATGACCACAACTCTCGCAGTACCAAGCAGGAATACGATGTCCCCACCA
>JAGLOK010000232.1 GCA_023139005.1 Clostridiales bacterium
ATCATGGGCTTTTGCAAAGAATTCAATGCAAAGACAGCACACCAAGCAGGATTGATTATCCCTGTTGTATTAACAGTTTATCAGGATCGTTCTTTCAGCTTTATTACAAAGACTCCACCAGCTGCTATTTTAATCAAAAAAGCATGTGGTATTGAAAGCGGTTCAGGAGAGCCACACATCAACAAGGTTGCAACAATTAAGAAAGCACAACTAAGAGAAATCGCAGAACTAAAAATGCCTGACTTGAATGCGGCATCAGTTGAAGCTGCAATGTCAATGATTGCAGGAACTGCACGCTCTATGGGCGTTGTTGTAGAAGATTAAGAACATAAACGATACGATTGTGGGAGGGGAACCGTTTGTACCACAAGGAGGTTTAAGATGAAAAGAGGCAAAAATTATCAAGATTCAGCAAAGCTTATAGAAGCTAATAAATACTATGAGCCTGATGAAGCTTTGGACATTGCTGTAAAAACTGCAAAAGCAAAGTTTGATGAAACAATTGAAATATCTATACGCTTGGGTGTTGACCCAAGACATGCAGACCAACAAGTTCGTGGTACTGTCGTGCTTCCTAATGGAACAGGCAAAAAAATCCGCGTACTCGTATTTGCAGACGGTGATGCTGCAAGAGAAGCAGAAGAAGCCGGCGCTGACTATGTTGGTGCAGAAGACTATGTAGAAAAAATTAAAAAAGAAAACTGGTTTGAATTTGACGTTATCGTGGCAGCACCCAATATGATGCGTTTTGTCGGTGGTTTAGGTCGTGTATTGGGACCAAAAGGCTTGATGCCCAATCCGAAAAGCGGCACGGTTACACCAAATGTAGGCGCTGCAGTGAAAGAAATAAAAGCAGGTAAAGTGGAATATCGTGTGGATAAAGCATCGATTGCACATGTATCGATTGGCAAAGCGTCATTTGGAAAAGATAAGTTGAGCGAAAATCTCAACACATTGATGGATGCAGTACTTCGTGCAAAGCCCGCATCTTCAAAGGGCACCTATCTACGTTCTGTTGTAGTTTCTTCTACAATGGGTCCAGGAATCAAGATCAATGCACCATCATTTTCGATTAATCGCGATAAGTGATGAACGTTGACAATTAGGTCAACTTATTATTTTTCGTAGTTGACAAACGAGTCAACTTATAAGTCTACGAAGTTGACAATCATGCCAACTTTTAAGTATTCGAAGTTGACAAATACGTCAACTTATAGTACATTATAAAAAGTCAAATAGCATTAACAGCCATAGACAGTAGGTGCGCAAGCTTAATTTCCTGCCGAGGTTACAAATCTTTTAGATTTCACCCCGCGCTGTAATATGCGTGGGGTAATTATATTTTACCTTTCATTTGACAGAAAGGAGCAAGAATGTCAGAGAATCTAGAAAGAAAAAAACTGGTTGTCAGCGAAGTTCAAGAAAAACTTGGTAAAGCGAAATCGGTAGTATTTGTAGACTATATCGGACTCACCGTTGCTGAAGTTACAGAATTGCGTAATCAATTTCGTGCAGTCAATGTAGAGTTCAAGGTTTATAAAAACGCAATCATCGGACGTGCTGCAGATAATCTTGAAATTGATGGTATCAATGGAAAGATTGCAGGACCTACAGCAGTTGCACTATCTTATGACGACCCAACAGCCGGACCTAAAGTAATGACTAGTTTCATTAAAAAGGTTAAAAAGACAGAAATTAAGATGGGTGTCTTAGGCAAAGAAATCATGTCTACATCACAGATTGAATCTCTTGCAAAGATTCCAAACAAAGAAGCATTAGTATCCGTGTTACTTTCAGTAATGAATGGACCTGTACGCGGATTTGCAACTGTGCTTAACGCAGTACCACGTTCATTGGCTATTGCAGTCAATGCAATCAAAGAACAAAAACAAAGCGCATAAAGCGCTTCAGACTCTTGAAAAACGACGCAACCGCTTTTTAACAAAAGCTTACGGTGTCGCAAGAATTTCAAAATTCGGTCATTTATGGTTAAATAAAATCCCTTTTTTGAAATTATCTAACCACCGTCTTGCATTCGTTTTCGAAAGCCTGAGGTTTTAAAACAAGTAAGTGTAAAACAATACGCATTATGCGTGACTACTAAAATTTTGGAGGAAAATCAAAATGGCATTAACTAAAGATCAAATCATCGAAGGTATCAAAGAAATGAACGTACTCGATTTATCAGAACTCGTTTCAGAACTAGAAGAAGTATTCGGCGTATCAGCAGCAGCACCTATGGCTATGGCAGCAGCACCTGCAGCGGGCGGCGGAGCAGCAGAAGAAGAAGAGCAAACTGAGTTTGACGTAGTATTGACTGAAGTAGGTCAAGAAAAAATAAAAGTTATCAAGGCTGTTCGTGAATTAACTGGTCTTGGTCTTAAAGAAGCAAAAGCTGTAGTTGACAGCGCACCTGGCCCAATCAAAGAAGGCGTTTCTAAAGAAGAAGCTGAACAAATCAAAAAGCAAATCGAAGAATTCGGCGCAAAAATCGAAGTTAAATAAGATCGCTTAGATAAACAAGAATAAAGCAGCCTCCGAATGGGGGCTGTTTTTTTGTGCTTGATATATTTATTTCTATATGATATTATGAAAAAAAAGAAAACAGCACAGGAGGAAACTGTATGTCCATTGTTTTAAAGGTGAATAAAACTTAAATTGAATATGGAATAGGTTTCAGATCTTGTATTTGAACTTGTTATAATACAACCAAAAACTGTGCAAATAAAAAGACCATCTATAGATAAGCAGTATTTAGGGTAGGTCTATTTTTGTGCGAAAATATCAGATTACTCTTCCATATTCATAAGACGACTTAGCTTTGTAACGAATGGAGGAATATATTGAATATAATTTCAACAAGCAATTTAACAAAATCATATAAGCGATATGAAAAAGAAGAGGGACTGAAAGGCAGCATAAAAAGCCTGTTCAAACGACAATTCATCATGAAAGATGCAGTAGATAACTTCAGTATAGATATTAGGAAAGGAGAGTTTGTAGGCCTTATTGGTCCAAATGGAGCAGGTAAAACAACTCTTGTAAAAATGTTGACGGGTATAATTGCACCAACATCAGGTGATATTACAGTATTAGGTTATTATCCAAATAAACTACAAAACGAATATAAAAAGCAGTATGCAGTGGTAATGGGTCAAAAAAGCCAATTGTTTTTTGAACTTACTCCCTCTGATACATTTGTATTATTTAAGGAGCTCTATAATATTCCGGATAAAATATACAAAGAAAATATTGAATATTTTATTGATCTGTTTGACATTAAAGATTTATTAAATGTACAAGTTAGAACACTATCACTTGGCGAGAGAATGAAAATGGAGCTTATCGTATCTCTTCTTCATAATCCTACAATACTTTTTTTGGATGAACCGACAATAGGTCTTGATGCAATTGCTCAAAAGCAGATAAGGCATTTTTTGAAGGAAGTAAACGAAAAGAAAGATACTACAATAATTTTAACCTCACACTATATGGAAGACATAAAAAGTCTTTGTAAAAGATGTATAGTAATAAATGAAGGTAAGAAAATATATGATGGTAGTTTAAAAAGTCTTTTTGCTAGATATCAAACACACAAGATGATTACAATACTTTTTGAGTATGAAAGTAGCATCTCTCTGCCATATGATATAGAGATACTTGAGAGTAGTCCATATAAAATATCATTTATGATAAAAAAGTTTGAAGTCAATAAAGTATTGAAATACATTATAGAAAACTATGAAATAGCAGACATCAGTATTGAAGAAGAAGATATCGGAAATGTGGTTGAGCGTATTTATAGCAATAAAGTGGGTGATATTGAATGAGAAAGTATTTTGAGATAGCAAAAATTTTATTTAAGGCACAGCTCGTATACAGATTTGACGTTTTCTTTAATGCTCTATTTACTGTTGCAAAAATAGTTTTTGCTTATATTGTTTGGGGGGTAATTTTTGAGAGCAATACGACAGTTGCTGGTTTCACACTAAGTACAATGTTATCTTATTATGTGATAAGTTCATTCCTCTCACAGATTGAGATGTCAGATGGTATTACAGGCGAGATTTCAGGAAGAATAAGGGATGGTAGTTTTTCAAAGTTTATGGTTATTCCATCAAATACATTTTTGCATTTCTTGTGGCAGAACATCGGTTCGACACTATTTTATATGATATTTAACTTCTTTGCAGCTGTCATATGGATATTCATTTTTAAAATTGACTTTGCACTTACAACCGATATAGCCATTATCTTCTCTAGCTTGCTCTTGATAAGTTTGGGTTTATTTTTCATGGTGCAATTAAGCTATTTTATCGGGATACTTACTTTTAAATTTAAAAATGTTTGGCTCTTTAATTTGATAAAAGGCAATATTGCTGCATTTGTGACAGGAAGTTTGGTGCCGTTAGTGTTGCTTCCTATGGGCGTTGTAGATGTTATGAAGTTCTTTCCTTTTTATTATGTGACGTATTTGCCCTCTATGATGTTAATCGGTAGGAATATTGATGAGTTTATTGTTGGTATTATAGTACTGAGTATTTACATATTGGTTTTTATTATTATAAATATTTCCACATATAACTTTTTAAGAAAGAAATACGATGGGGTGGGGATATGAGAAGGAATTTACGATTTATTTGGATACTCTTTAAGCTAAAATTATCGCATTTAATGGTATTCAGACTATCTTTCTTTGGTGCTTTTTTTGCAGATGGAATATTGTTCTTGATACAACTTCTTGTGTTTAGCGCGATCTATGGCAACGTTGATATGATAGGCAACTGGAACCAAGCACAAATGATTATCTTCATTGGTACTTTTTCACTTATTAATGCAATCAGTATGGTATTAGCTTTCTTTGGAATTAATCAATTACCAAATAAAATAAAAAGCGGTGCACTTGATCATTATCTTACAAAGCCGATATCTCCGCTATTACGACTTTCTTTTGAAAGTATTGATTTAGGGAGCATACCTCTTATTGTTCTCGCTATGGTTCTAATTGCATATGGGATATCAATATCTGGCATTATATTAACTTTTACAAGTGTTGCAGGATATATCGTTCTGGTTATTTTAATGACTATATTGTGGTATGACGTTGAGCTTATTATAAGAACCATTCCGTTTTTTGTTGTTTCAGGTACAGCAATAACAAGGGTTGAAGAATTATTGGAATTATGTTTTAGAGTACCTGGAATATTATTTAAAGGTGTATATAAAATAGTATTTTATTTTATCTTGCCTTATGGGATAATGGCGACTGTACCAACGCAGTTTATCTCAAATACCATTACAACATGGGAGCTCGCATATGGTGTTGGTATAGTGCTCTTGTTTACGGTATTTACTATTTGGCTTTGGAGGTTTGGAGTAAGTCACTATAAGAGTGCAAGCAGTTAATATGTAGCGATGATTTATTTCATATAATCAATGAGTACTTCAGTAATTTTCACATATGCAGCTTCCGTCAAATGCAACCCTTCCTCGGTGAACTCTTTCTTAAGTTCGTTATTGCTGTTTTTAAGATACTTTGATACATCGATATAGGGTATCTCTAACTCCTTTGCTAGCTTATACAATAGCACATTCAGGTCATCGACTGTGCGGTTGATATCAGTTGACATAGGAGAAAACCAAGAGCTAAAATCAGATACATTCAATGGGTATACAGATAGAAGGTATATCTTTGTTTGAGGACATTCTTTTTGTATTTTTAGGATGATATCTTTGATTCGATTGGTGATGTCTTCATTGGTGCGGTCGTGACCGATGTCATTCACACCTAAGAGGATGAATGCTTTTGCGGGGTTATGCTCCAAAACGTCCTTTTTGAGCCTTCTTGCAGCATCGTCGGTCCGATCTCCCCATACTCCTGCGTTAATTACACTGTGGTTTGGAAAGTACATGTTGAGATTATAAGATTCTGTAATGGAGTCTCCCAAGAATACGATATTATCGGTGATGGTGATTTTCTTGACATTGTTATTATTTCCTAAAAGAATAAATAGCAATGCCAGTAGAAGTATGAATACAATCATACCAGCAATTGCTATTTGTTTTTTTGAAAATTTAGTCATCTATATCCAGTAATTCAAGCTTAGATTTTGGAACAAGTGGCTTTGAGTCGCCGTGTTTTACCATTAGCATTGTAAAGAATGCAAGTCCGATGAAGAATGCACCATAGGGTAGCAGTGTATAGTAGCCGACATACTGAAGCAGGGCGCCTGAAGCAATAGGCGTAATTACTTGAGCTGCCATCGAGAATGTGTAGTAGTATCCTGTGTACTCACCCACGCTTGCGTTCTTGGACATCTCAAGCACCATTGGAAGTGAGTTTACATTGATTGTTGCCCAACCTATACCTGCAAGACTGAATGATACAAACATCAGAGGTGAGTATGAGGTGTATAGTGAGGCAGTTGCAAAAACTGTAGTTAAAAGAACGATACCGAACAATATACTCTTTCGACGCCCAACCTTTGAAGAGATTATACCAACAGGTATGAAAGCGATTGTAGCTGTAACTATTGCAACCATTAGAATGAGAGATGCTTGTGATTCGGTCATGCCAAGCCGTACTACAGAGTATTTTGAAAAGGCTGTTGTTACAGCATTATAGCCAATAAACCACAGTGCTATTGATATCAATAGCAGTCTCATGCTTTTGCGAACATCATTGGGCAGCTTTTCTTTTGCAATATTTTTTGCTTTAACAGGTTTTGATATATCATCTACATCCTCTATGTCCAAACCCATAGCAGCGCTGTCTTTGTGCATTTTCTTAACAAGCTTAGGTTCGTTTACAGTAAATATGAGTATCAATACTCCAACCACCATAATAATTGCTGCGGCAATAAATATTGGCCAGTGATTAGTAGTCAGAGGATCAGTGTTTTTAGATGATAGTAGAGAGATTAATAGGAGTATTATTGCTCCACCAACAGCCCCCATTAAGTTAATTATCGCATTACCTTTTGAACGGAGGGGTTTTGGTGTAATATCAGGCATTAATGCTACTGCTGGAGAGCGATATGTTGCCATTGATATTAAAAGAAATCCAAGGGCTACAATAAAGAAGGTAACTTGCGTTGTTTGTGCTGCATAGGGTATAAGCATCATTAAGATTACCGATGCCAGTGTACCAAAAATGATATACGGCTTTCTGCGTCCGATTTTGGTATGGGTTCTATCAGATAGCACTCCAAATAGTGGAAGCATGAATAGAGCTATTATGTTGTCCAGTGACATAATAAAACCAGCCCATGTGTCGCTGATTTCAAATGTGTTTTTCAGAATGAGTGGAATTTTAAATTCATAGAGTTGCCAAAATGCTGATATAGTCATAAAAGCAAGTCCAACTAAGATTGTATTTTTAACATTAATCTTGGGCGTACTAGGAGTTGTCATATTTGTACCTCTTACATTTTTTTATTTATGATAATAGTATATATCCAAACGATGTTTATGGATAGCATTATTTGGGTGAAGCAATTTTTTGTTAAAATATCTTCAAGTATTAGTCATTGTCATAGATTAACGAACCTTGTTTTCTGACCTCGTCGATTATTTCCATGATGGCAAGTGATGTGGATAGCGGTATAATGTCACTTTCCAATTTGCCTTCTCTTATGCATTGCATTGTTTCATTGATCTCATACATGAATCCAAGACCATTGTTTTGCTTTGCAAAGGAGTCTTCTAACTTTCCATCAATGTAGAGTTCTGCTTTTTCTGCTGTAAAAAAACTTGGCATAAAAATCCTTCCACGTGTTCCCTGAATGTGCATATCCGAAGGGACAGATGTGGTGATAGAACAGAAGCCTTGGATACAGATACCATCTTCATAGCCTAGGATGACATTGTCCACTTCATCAACACCCGTTTGCCCGATGTGCATATTGCTTGTGATGGATACAGGAGTTTTGTTCAATAATACATAAGGAACGCCGATAGAATAGGGACCTAGATCCAATAGTGCGCCGCCGCCGAGGGAGTAATCAAATACACGCCCTGTTTTACTATCCATATGAAAACCAAAGTCTGCTGAGATTCTACGTATTTCACCGATTCTACCTTGTGCAATCCATTGTCTGACCTTTAGCATTGTTGGCAAGAAGAGTGTCCATGTGGCTTCCATG
>JAGLOK010000233.1 GCA_023139005.1 Clostridiales bacterium
AAATCACCTGAGAATGCATCAACCAGTTTTTTTTTGAGGTCTTCATGCTCAGAATCGATAACCATACAGTTGGATATTGAGTTTACGAAGTCTTCTACATGCCCGGGGCCTACCCACACTGCAATTTTTGCACGATCTCCAATATATTCTTTCACGATATTACTAAGACGCATTCCGGTTGTTTCTTCAAGCCCCTTCATGCACAATACAAAGGGTTTATTGTCAATATCATATTGCATAATATCTTGCGAAAACTGTCGCAAATTCTGTGCGCTAATCGATATCAGAAGATATTCTGCACTCTGTATGCAGGATTCAAGGTCGGATGTTAGATGAATACTTTCACCAATAGTCATATACTTGTTTTTACGTGTATTTATAAGGTTTTCTAGTCGTTTTGAGTTCTTTCGCCCGTATAGTGTGACCTTATGTCCAATTCGATCCAAATACCACGCTAAAAAGCATCCCCAGCGACCACAACCAATTACACTTATATTCATTATTAACATCCTTTCATTGCTAGTGTAAAGTATAATTGCAACAGAGCTACTTGTAAAGACGCTATATATCAAGTAAAATGTAATGGCAATAAATAGCATAACAATATATATATTAAGGAACGATTGTGAAAACGTTTTTTTCTTGTCTAAAGGCATTTTTTAAATCAAATTCAGTGAAGATACCGTTAATTATCTTTATAATCATTGGGGTAATTGTTTTTTCACTTGGTGGACTTTTAGTATATAAAATAGCAGTGGACCCCATAAAGCTTTTTCAAACGCCAAAACCTACAAACTCACCAGAACCAACACATATTCCTGTATCAAAAGTTATTTTCCCGCACCTAACTGATGCAGTAGAGCCAATTTTATCAACAGGAGCACCCGTTCAGAAGCAAACAGCATTATCTCAAAAGTCAGGAATACTCAATATCTTACTGATTGGAGCTGACTACTCACCAGAAAGAAATTCATGGAAGAAGAATTACTATGCAGATGTCATGTTGGTCGTAGCAATCGATTTTGACAGTGGCAATATTGATTTAATATCTGTTCCTCGAGATACGTTCGCACCCATATATAATACACCGGGAATCTACAAGCTCAACACTGCGCTATACCACGGCGGTGGTATCGAGGAAAATGGATTTGAGTATGTAGTAGAAAGCGTGAAAAACGTACTAGGTGGTATAGAAATTGACTACTACATGGGCGTCAATATGAATGCAGTCAAGAAATTGGTTGATGCTATTGGTGGTATTAAGTATGACGTTGAAGTTACATTTGACCTCAATGGTAGACACATGGAAGAAGGATACCAGCATCTGGATGGTCAGGAAGTACTGGATTATTGTCGCGTTCGCAAAGGTGTGGATAATGATATCGGAAGAGTTGATCGACAAAAGAAGATGTTGATTGCCATTTTTAACAAGCTAAAGGGTAGTAGTCTAATTTTTGATGTCCCCAATATTATCAATGAACTCAAGGATGATATCTATACCAATCTGTCATTTGAACAATTTTGTGCGTTGGCAGTATTTGGTAAAGGTGTAGATAGTGAAAATATTGAGATGCACACCGTCATTGGTCATTTCCTGCAAATATTCAACTGGAGCATTTACATACTTGACGATGACTTGCGTATGGAGCTTGTTAATGATGTCTATGGTTTTACTCCTGCTCCCATGCCTGAAGCCTCTCAAAAGTACGCAAACCTCACCTGGGCACAAATACAAGCAGAAGAATATATTCGCATTGTAGTGGAAACAATTGATAAAGATACAGCACGTAAGATATCCAAAAGCAATCGTAAATTACTGCAAGAGGATATGGATATTCTCATAGAAGTTTTGGAAGAAGCAGTAGAAGAGGACCGTACGCTCATACAGCAGAAGGCAGAAGCATTGAAAAAGACGGCTATATCAAGCTTTGCAACCGCAGGCATCAAGGTTAAATGGTTTGTCAATGAGAATCCGGGAAAACCTCGTATGACTGGATAGGTATTAATTAATTATTTTTTAGTCAATTTATCAAAGGAGTATCTATGCTCATTCAATGGTGGATGTATTTAGTCATCTGCCCACTCATGTTTTTTGCAAGCTTTGTCGATTCCATTGCAGGCGGTGGTGGATTGATTTCACTACCGGCGTATCTTGCGCTAGGCTTGCCACCCCAACTTGCAGCAGGGTCGAATAAGATGTCCGCATCCATAGGTGCATTGTTTGCATCATTCAGGTATTTTAAAAGCAATAAAATCATACTATTTCAAGCGCTGCTATCGGCGGCATTTGCACTACCGGGCTCCTACATCGGCGCTACCATTGCACAGCAGATTTCATCCAATGCCCTCAAAATTATCATATTATGCGGACTGCCTATTGCAGCGATTGCAATCTTTACTCATAGAAAACAAAGTAAAAGGCATCTGAAAAGATGGTTGGTTGTGGTGTTATGTGCTGTGATGGGCTTTGTAATAGGTATGTATGATGGACTTATTGGACCGGGTACAGGAACATTTTTGATAATAGGTTATACAATGATATTCGGCTATGATATGGCAACAGCATCCGGCAATGCAAAGGTAGTTAATCTCTCCAGCAACGTTGCAGCACTCATTTCTTTCTGGATCGGTGGAAATGTACTTTTTTTACTAGCGATACCGGCAGGAGTATTTGGTATTGCAGGAGCTTGGGTAGGAAGCGGACTGGCAATCAAAAATGGAGAGAAATTCATTCGTCCTATGCTATTATTCGTAATGGCGCTCATTTTCATCAAGATTATTTGGGATATTGTATCGATATAAAGTCGTTATCTATTTAGCAGCAAGCACCATCATCATCACAGCCACAATTCGGCTCACTGTTGGTTAGTATTCCTCTGACAATTGCAAAGGCGCATCCAACACCGGGCTTGACTGTGATTGCATCAAATGCACAATTGTGAGCACATGCACCACACTCCATACACTTATCCAGATCTACAATGACCGATTTTCTATTCTGCACTTCAAAAACATTGTGCGGACACACAAATGTACACATCTTGCACCCTGTGCATTTATCCGTATCAAGTTGTAGTGTAGCGACATTTTTTATATATTGATGTTCCATATTTTCACTCCTAATGATGATTAAACAAATTCTAGTATTTTCACTACAATCATCAGTACCACACCGATGATCGCAGTAACGATTGCGATGGGGAATGTTATTTGTGTTTCAAGCTCTGCACCGGAAAACGATGTATAGGTAGATGTTCCGGTGAAGTTAAGTGCAAGATACGAGGTGATGACAAGCATTAGTAAAACGGTTGCAATCATAAATAATATACTCTCAGGGAGCATAAATACAGGGTATAGTAGCATTGTGACAACAGATCCTATGACACCGATCACAAGCCCCTTTAAAGAAAATGCCCTGAATGGAATAATCGGAAGCAAGATAGGAACAAAAACGGTTCCTAATAGGATTGCACCTACAAAGGGTATGATGTTCAGCAGACTTTTCAGCAGAACTTCTCCAAATACAATAGGTTGCTTACTAATTAAGTTATATATGATGAAGAACACATAGAATATCGGTATGGGGATACTTACAGTCACAAGTTCTACAGGGATGATAATTATACGATCCTTCAAAGAAAACAACACAGTACGCATTGCACGACTTGCAATCATGTTGTTTTCCAAAAACGCTTTGATATCTTGTGCTCTCACCGGTCCAAATACGACTTTAAAGCCTGTCTGTTTGGTAATAATATGTGCCTGTACACCGGGTGCACCCAGTTGAGGGAGAATGATTTTTTTATGTGATACTAGCTTTGCGATTTGAAGATTATTGATTTTGCTGATGATTTCTTCTGTTCCAAATGTACCTTTACCTGCAGCGCACCACACATTGATGCCTTTCGTGTCAATTACAACAATCCATGCATTCACATCCGATAGCTCTTTTCTTAGTGCATCAAATGATAGCTTGTAGTTGGCACTCACCAAAACAGGAGAGGAATCATCTGGATTTCCAACAGCATACACACCGGGATTTACACGATAATCATCTCTTTTTATGCCGATTCGCACACGAAATGCGCCAAGTTTATCTTCTGCATCCAAGGTTGTTTTGACAACAGCAACGTCACCGACGGAAGTTTTAATATATTTTTCAATACAATGAGACAACGGTGGATATGGATAGACGTCACCGTGATTATCATCACAGCAACACCCTTTTGGGGTACATCCGTTAGGCATATCATTGTCTTTGTCTTTATTATTTTTCATAACCAATCTCCTTATGATGTTATCAGTATACACCCAATATTTCATACTGTGATAGATATTTGACTTTGCCTTTTATTCATGATATTCTAATCGTACAGACCGACCGTCGGTTTGTCAAATTGAAAGGACTCACAATGACTCTACGCAAGAAAATTATTGATGCTGCATACACGCTCTTTTGTGAGAAAGGGTATCAGAAGACAAGTGTGAATTCTATCATCGAAAAAGCATGCACCTCCAAGGGAGGATTTTATCATCACTTCAAGACAAAAGAAGAAGTGGTAGAAGTCATTGCATATGATTTTGTTGTTGCACTTGACCAAAGGTACAAGGACAAGCAAGTAGAAAAGACCAAAACAGTTTATGAGCAAATAAATGGCATTATTCAGGAAGCCAATACATACAGGGAAAGCATGATCACAAGTTGGCCGGGTATTGCAAAGATGTTTTCATTTCCTGGAAGTACCATTATTATTCAATCAACATCAATACAGTTTGAGAAGATCACAGCAAAGGCCTACCATTCACTCTTCTTGCAGGGAATCGCTGAAAATCTATTTGCGACACCGTACCCCAAGCAGACAGCAAGACTTTTCGCACGGGAGATGATTCATATCTACAGTTCTATGACACAGGTTATGCTCTCAGATGATCTAAAAACATACGATGAATTTGTGGCAAGTCTTGAATTCACCGAGAATATATTAAACAATGCATTGGGCTTAGCAGAACACAAAATACTTGTAAAAGATGAAGCACTCAGGTATTTATCGTATGTAAAAGATAACTACAAAATGAGGTGATTGAATGATTGAAGTATCAAACTTAACGCAGACGTACAGAAGTGGTAAAGGGGTATTTGACCTTAACTTCACCATTAAAGAAGGGGAAGTCTTCGGATACCTTGGACCCAATGGTGCAGGAAAGACAACGACCATCAGAAACTTACTTGGATTTACAAATGCAGACAAAGGAACATGCACCATAAAAGGCATTGATTGCAGAAAAGACGCTGCAAAGTTACAAAACATGATTGGTTTCTTGCCAGGGGAGATGGCATTTCTACCCAGTATGACAGGAATGCAGTTTCTAAAATTCATGAGTGATATGCGAAAGACAAAGAATAAAAAAAGACGTGATGAGCTCATTGAACTCTTTGAACTGGATCCCAGCCCAAAGATTAAGAAGATGTCCAAGGGTATGAAACAAAAGTTAGGGATCATTACTGCATTTATGCACGATCCGGAGATCTATATCTTGGATGAGCCCACAAGTGGCTTAGATCCATTGATGCAAAATGTCTTCATGGACCTCATAGAGCAGGAGCATGCAAATGGTAAAACCATCATGATGTCCTCGCATATTTTTGAAGAGGTACAGAAGAGTTGTGACAGAGCCTGTATCATAAGAGAAGGCAAGATTGTTGCAACAGAGGAGATCAAGTCTCTTGAAGTCATGAAACAAAAAGCATACGTAGTAACTTTTGAATCACAAGATGGTATGAAGAAATTCTTACAATCAAAGCTCCAAACAGAAACTATCGCAAGCAATAAAGCACGTATCTTTATTGATGGAGACTATACTGCAATGTTTAAAGAGCTTGCAAAATATAATATCAAGGGATTTGAGTCCCAACAGCAGTCCATTGAAGATGTCTTCATGAAGTACTATGGGAAGGATGGTGAAGGCGCATGAATATGACTCTATTTAAAGCATCATTGAAGTCACATTGGAAGTTTGTGTTGGGAGTTACTCTGTTTATACTCATGTTTGTTGTAATCGCTATTTCAATGTACGATCCGGAATCTGCAGAAAGGATGAAGCAGATGTTTGAAATGATGCCGGATGGTTTCATGAAAGCATTTGGTTTTGATGAACTTGGAAGTGAATTGACATCATATCTTTCAAATTATCTGCACGGGTATATCATGTTAATCTCTCCACTTATAGGAAGCATAGTATTGGCAAATAGTCTCATTGCAAAGCATGTGGATACAGGAAATATGGCGTATCTTTTGTCCACTCCGAATTCACGCATCAAGATTGTCGTTACGCAGATGATGTTCTTGCTTACAAGCATGACGTTTATGTTTGCTATCAACATAGGAGTTGCACTCATTATGAGCGAGGCATCCTATACAGGATTATTGGATATCAGCGCATTTTTGCAGTTAAATCTTGTGGCGTTTTTAGTTGCAATCGTGGTAAGTGGTATTTCATTCTTGGCATCATGCATATTCAACGATACCAAGAGGTCACTCACCGTAGGTGTAGGAATCCCTGTACTGCTATTTGTAGCTAAGATGATCTCTGAAATCAGCGACAAGCTAGAAAATCTAAAGTACGCATCAATCTATACTGTTATTGATATTCAGAAAATCCTTGAAGGAGACCCAACCTATGTAGTGGTATCCTCTATTATACTAGTGGGTGTAAGTGTACTTTTATTTGCAGCATCCATCATCATCTTCAACAGAAAGAATCTAGTAATATAATTACACTCTCTTATAGAAGAATTACCGCTTTTTTAAAAGGCGGTTTTTCTTTAACTCAAATACATAAAATGCTATTATTATGTGAGAGCGATTATTAGTCAAACTCAACAAGGTACTCAAGACAAACTAAAGCTTTCGACATAGTTTTAGTAAAACCAGAAGGAGAAAGTATGTATAATCATGCACCCAAAGAATATATTTGTCCGTTTTGTCTGTTAGTTAACGGAATAGAGAATGAGTATGTATATACTAAACAAGCTGATATAGTATATAAAGATGAATTCATCACAGCTTTTATAAGTGCAGGCTGGTGGAAAAACAATAAAGGTCATGTAATTATTATTCCGAATAATCATTTTGAAAACATATATGACTTGCCTAATGATATTTCTGCAAAGATACATGTGTTTGAAAAAAAGGTCGCAATTGCATTAAAAAAAGTATATATGTGTGACGGGGTATCATCCCGACAACACAATGAGCCTTGTGGAAGTCAAGATGTATGGCACTATCACCTGCATGTATTTCCTAGGTATAAAAAAGATATGCTCTATAAAACCGATAGGGAGATGTCACAACCGAATGAAAGGCTGAAGTATGCGGAGAGATTGAGACAATATTTCAACAATCAAATTCCTAAAACACAGAGTTTAAAGTAATTTCGGCTTAAATAAGAAGGCTTTATACTCAGTGTGTGTTATTCAAGAATATCTTTATATTATAAACCTCCACGGACATGCACCATGGAGGTTGTGTTAAATTTAATAGATTACGTATTAAAGCGCAGAATTCAAAAATGCACAAACATAGTGATCTTCTAAGTTCTGTAAGCTAGATAGGAAATAAAGTTTCGAAATCGACTACAGCCCCATCAAAAATTCAAACGTCCGATCGCTGGCACCGGGCAGGTTCTCATGCCCAAAGTCAGGATAGATTACTACATCCTTTTTGCATGTCATCTTATTGAATGTAGCAAATTGCGTTGAAGGAGGGCAGATATTATCAAGCAATCCACAAAACATCAACACATCTCCCTTTATTCTATTCGATAGATGTTGAAGATCAATATATCCTAATGTGTGAAAGAATTCATCTACCCTTTGATGTGTTGGGTCAAAGTGGCGAAACCATTCTCTGATTTCGATATACGCACCTGCATCCAAGTCCATATCCCATACCCTGCGATAGTCACATAAAAAAGGAAATTGTGGAGCCGCCTTTTTTATGCGAGGCTCAAGGCTCGCGCATGCGATAGTGAGTCCACCACCTTGAGAGTCACCAAAGCATCCCACCCTTGTTTCATCGATTTCATCCATATTCATCAATATTCCTGCAAGTTGCGCAGTATCTAGGAATATCGATCGAAAAAGCAAGCTTTCAGGACCATCTTCAAGCCCGCGTATGATATGTCCTCTGTGTGTATTTCCGTGAACGCCGCCAACATCTTCGGATTTCCCACCTTGTCCGCGACAGTCAAGTGCTGCAACACAATATCCTGCTGCAACATAGGGAAGTTTATCTACCCAACTGCCACTGTCGCCTGTATATCCATGAAACTGCAGTACAGCAGGACAAGGTTTTTCTATGTTTTTTGGACGTAAAAACTTTGCATATACACGTGCACCCTTTACTCCTGTAAAATACATATCATAGCATTCTGCAAATGGAGATGTGAAATCAGCTGGGATAAGCTCTACCTGAGGATCCACAGCTTTCATTTCATCAAGTGCTTTTTTCCAATATTTATCGATATCTTTAGGTCTAACATTTGTCCCAGTATATTGTTTGAGTTCATGTAAGGGCATATCTACAATTGGCATTATAATTCTCCCTAATATGTAATGATATTAGTATATATCATAAAGTTTTTTATTAAAATAACTTTTCTTTTGAAGTTTTTTGTAGTAAACTTAATATATAAAGGAAATTATCAACAGGGAAGTTACAAACAAAGGAAATTGAGAACAACAACAATAGTATAAAACGATTATGCTATAATAAACTTAAGGATGTACGTATGGATATTATCGATATTAGAATCATAAACATTCTACAGGAGAATGCACGAACCCCAGTCAGTGATATTTCAAAAAAAGTGAATCTATCCTCACCTGCAGTTGCAGACAGGATAAGGAAAATGGTAGACAATGGTGTGATCAGAGAGTTTACCACCATCTTAGAGCCTAACTTGAACGGAAGAGAGCTTGAAGCACTATTGTTTATATCGCTTCGCCGCTCGGAAACCGCACCCAAGTTCATGAAGCTTGTAGAGGAAGAAAATGATGTATTGTCATGCTACTACCTCACAGGGGACTATGATTATATGATGCGAATTTCAACGAGGAACACAGTATCACTGGAAAAACTTTTATCAAAGTTTAAAAACTTGCATGAGTTTGCAAGAACAAGAACGATTATTGTACTTAAAACAATTAAGGAATTGCATTCA
>JAGLOK010000234.1 GCA_023139005.1 Clostridiales bacterium
ATCAATGAGTATCTAAACTTACTGACATACTCGCCATATGCTATTATAGTGTCTCAAGCATTTAGAGTCGAAAACAATGTAGAGTTAGGACAGAGCATCAATTATAGTTGGGATAACCAATCAAGTATTGAAGGTGTTGTGGTTGCTTTTGTAAACCTTTGGCCGAGCATTAATCCATATGAAGCAGAAGAAAGCCAATACTTTATCATTGCAAACCTTAACTATGTACAGGCAAAAACGATGTTGCAGCCATATGCTATATGGTTAAAAACGACAGAAAATGCATCAACTGCAGACATTTATAACTATATTAATGAGAATAATATAACGTTGGAAGAGATCAAGGTAGCAAAACAAGAATTGATAAAAAAGAAAAACGATCCACTGCTACAGGGAACAAATGGTGCTATGACATTGGGCTTTATTGTTACAATGACCATTAGCATTATTGGGTTTATTATCTACTGGATACTCTCTATCAAATCAAGGGTATTGCAGTTTGGTATATTCAGGGCAATGGGAATGACCAAAGCTAATGTAGTGTATATGCTCGCAGCAGAACAGGTGATGATATCTATTGTTGCAATCGCTGTGGGAATATATATTGGTGGACTGAGCAGCAATTTGTTTATGCCATTATTACAAATGGTAGCTACCCTCTCAGATCAAGTGCCACCATTTAGAATTGTTTCATCAAGGCAGGACTACCTTAAACTCTATACAGTGGTTGGCGTAATGCTTGTGAGTGGGTTTGCTCTTGTCAGTATAATTGCATCGAAGATAAAGATTGACCAAGTGTTAAAGCTCGGGGAGGATTGATGATGGAAAAGCTGAAAAGAAACCATATTAAGCCTACCATAGCAGCAAAGAACATTTGTCGTACATTTAAGTCCGGTCATGAGAAGGTGCATGCCCTGAAGGATGTGTCCATAGACATCAATGCTGGAGAAGTTACACTACTTATAGGACGCTCTGGATCGGGGAAAACTACGTTGCTGAACATCTTGGGTGCAATGGATACTCCAAATGAAGGTGAGGTTATTTTTGAAGAAAGAAATATCGCATCACTACCAGAGCATGATAGAGATATGTTAAGACGATGCAAAATGGGCTTTGTTTTTCAATCGATAGCATTGATATCATTGATGAGTGCATATGAAAACATTGACTTTGCTTTAAGAATATCTGGATATGATAAAAAGCAAAGAAAACACAGAACACAAGAATGCTTAACTACTGTAGGCCTTGCAAACCGCGCAAACCATCGCCCTGCAGAGCTATCCGGTGGAGAGCAACAACGTGTTGCTATTGCACGTGCGATATCCCATAAACCCAAAATACTCTATGCAGATGAACCAACTGCAGAGCTAGATACACATCTTGGACTACAGGTAGTGAAAGTATTCAGGAAGATGGCGATTGAAAACAACATCGCTGTGGTGATGACATCGCATGATCCCAATATGGTGGAACTTGCAGATCACATATATAAACTTGAAGATGGCAAAATCGTCAGTGAAACATTCAATGAGATAAAAAATGAGGATTCCGTATGATTCAGTGTGAAAATCTTGTTAAAATATATAAAACCAAAGAAACTGAGGTTGTCGCACTTCAGGGCTTGGACCTGTCTGTAGAAAAAGGAGAGTTGATGGCAATCATCGGGAACTCCGGCAGCGGAAAATCCACTCTTTTAAATATGATTGGTGGTTTAGACAGACCTTCTGCAGGGAAGTTATTTGTTGATGGGAAAGACTTATTGAAATTCACTGAAAAGGACTATATAGAATATAAGCGTGATACGGTTGGCTTTGTTTGGCAGAATAACGCCAGAAACTTAATTCCATACATGAGTGCTTTATATAATGTACAAGTACCTATGGTTTTGAAAAATTCAAAGATGCGAAAAGAGCGTGCACAAGAATTGTTGGACATGGTGGGATTGTCTCATCGATACAATAACAAGCTTGGAGAATTGTCAGGTGGAGAGCAACAGCGAGTAGCCATTGCGATAAGCCTTGCAAACAATCCTAAATTGTTACTCGCAGATGAACCTACAGGTTCTGTGGACACAGCAACTGCGAAGAATATTTTGGGCATATTTAGAAATATAACAAGCAATATGGGTGTTACGGTAGTCATCGTTACACATGATATGCAACTATCCAAACAGGTAGATAGAATTGTTGCAATACGAGATGGAAGAACTTCAAGCGAATTTATATCTGTTAATGCATATAAAAAAGAATTCAACCAATTAGCAACTTATGCAGAGGAAGAGTTGAGCCATGTCGAGCTTGCAGTTGTAGATGCAGCTGGCAGGGTGCAATTACCAAAGAAATATTTGGACGCTATTGGTGTGGAAGGTAAATCACGTGTTAAGGTGGACATATCAGAAGATAACAAAATTGTTATTGTCAATCCAAAGCAGCCCGAGGGTGAACAGAAAATTATAGGGAAAGATTGAGGAAACCAATGAAGGTAATCACATGCGCGACCGGCATTTTTGGTGTCAACACGTATTTAATATCCGAGAAAGATTCCAATGAATGTATCATCATTGACCCTGGGGGATTTGAAAAGGTACAGCAAGCTATAACAGAAAACGAGCTAATTCCTAAACACATTCTACTGACCCATGGTCACTTCGACCACATCGGTGGACTCAAACAAATACGCGATACATATCATATAGATGTATATGCACACACATATAGTTCTACAGCGATACAAGATCCTCGATTGAATGCATCTGCAAATACTATGATCAGTCGTAAAGAAATCATTTGTGATGTAGCTGAAAATATTATCGAAGACGATCAATCTATTACTTTGTGTGCTCTTGAAATAAAAGCAATTTACGCACCGGGACATTCTATGGGTAGCATGGTTTATGTTATAGATGATTGTGTATTTACCGGCGATGTATTGTTTCGACTATCCATCGGTAGAACAGATTTTTATGGTGGAGACTACGTTCAGATGAAACAATCGCTGGACAAACTTAAATCAATGCTAACTCCTGATATGAAGATTTACCCCGGACATGGTGAGAGTTCTGTATTTTCGTATGAATTGGATTATAATCCGTATTTGAGGTAGATGATATGTGTAAATGCATCCTATGGGACTTTGATAATACGTTGGGATACCGTGATGGCATGTGGTCGCACTCGCTAAAGAATGTGCTCAACAACAACGGGTACTATGACTTTAACCGAAAGGATATTTCAGAGTCCTTATCGACCGGCTATCCGTGGCAGCGGCACAGTGAGGCGCATGCAGACTATTTTGATGGATTGACCTGGTGGGAATATATCAACACACAAATCAGTAAAGCATTGGAAGTTGTTGGGATCGTTGAGGGTGTTGAGAACAATCGACTCACTTTATTATTCAAAGACGAATATCTACGACACGATGCATGGTATCTATATGATGATACGATAAGAAACTTGGAAAAATCCAAGAGTCTTGGATATGCAAATATTATTTTATCAAACCATGTTCCTGAATTGGAGGAACTGGTTAAATACCTGAATATTCAACAATATTTCAAAGCGATAATCTCATCTGCAAACGTGGGTTATGATAAACCCAATGTGAATATCTACAAAGAGATTTATTATTATGGAAACTTTGATGAATACTATATGGTCGGAGATAACTATGAAGCAGATGTACAAGGTGCGTTAGATTTTGGATTGAATGCAATACTCGTACGAAAAGAAAACACGATGAACTATCCAAAGTATTCAAAAGATCTGGATGGTATTTGGAAATTTATCGATTCATGATAGTTATATTTTATTGACATATATATTAGATAAAATACAATTATCATATTAAACTTCTTATTAATAAAATGAAGAAGAAATTTATCCCGACAACATTATTACAACCAAATAAGATCATATAAAGATGAGGGGAATGATGAGTATTTCAAAGAGAGAACAGTTTATCAATCATGTTAAAAATGGAGGAGATACAATCTGCTCTCCTCAAATTGGTGCTCATGCTGGATTTGATACGAAACTAGTAGGCAAGCAATGGATATCCGATACCACATTGGAAGACAATTTATCTGTAGTAGGTCAGTTTGATATTGTGCCACTGATTAATGTTGGGTGTAATTTCAAATCTTGTATTGATATGCAATGGAAGTGCACAAAAAGCAAGAAAAATGGAGACACAATAACTTCAGAGCATATCCTTGAGACTCCGGTAGGTAATCTTACTCGTAAAGAGGTCGAGACCAAAATCAAGGGAACATTTCAAACCAAGTACGCAATAAAGAACAAAGAAGACTTTAAAGTAATGGAATACTACATTAGTGCATTATGTGATGTCGACTTTACTGAAGTAACGAACAAGACTCGAGAAATATCGCAACAGGTAGGCGGGAAAGGAGCGCTAAGCGTACAGTGGCCTGTACAACCATATGAGTTCTTCTGCTTTCCGGATACAGTAGAGACTGTATTTCTTCATAATGATTACCTAGAGCGTTGCCAAAAGATTATGAATGATATTGTTGAAATCGACAAAAAACTGTTCAAAGCAGTAGCCCTTGGCGGTGCAGACTTCATCTTTCTTGGCGCACCGGCAGCGGAGATGGTATCTCCATATATATATGAAAAACTGATAGTGCCTTATTCTCAGATAGTAACAGAGGCTGCACATGAACAAGGATTATTGGTGTATAGCCATATTTGTTCACCCATAGAACCATTCTTAACAAAAGGATACTATAATCAAATGGGAATAGATCTGTTTGAAACTCTAAGTCCGCCACCAGTTGGAAACATCATATCTCTTGAAGATGCTTTTAGCAAAATTGATCCTAACATATGTACTCGTGGCAATATCGGTCTTGATGTACTTTTGAATGGCACTACCAACGATGTTCGCGAGAAAACTTTTGAAATTATTGAAAGTGCTATAGGTCGTAAGCATATTGTTGCGGCTAGCGATTATATGTTTTACAATACAAAAGAAGAAAATGTTCGTGCAATGGCAGATGCTGTTACTGAGTATTATAGTTGACAAACTACATATATAATTCATTAAAGCACTCATTATGATACGTATAATAATATAGAAAATGATGTAAGTAATTGGCGAACTATTTGACTTTTGCTTATGTTAATCGTTTTTTTCTAAACATAATATAAAAAAACAAAGTATTAACATGCAAAACAATGCATATTATAAATTATCATGATAAAGATTTGTTGCTGTTTATCGGTTATATGCACTAGAATCGCAACATATAGCGTTAAAATAATTTTATTGACAATACGTATTGAATAACTAGTGAATATATACAATTTTTCATATAAAGATTTGACTTAATACACATATCCATGCTAGAATTTATTATAAAAATTATTATAAGAAAGGTGATTTTAAGATGAAGAAAAAACTAATTTGTCTCTTGGTTGCACTCATTCTAGTACTTGCTGTTTTTGCAGCATGTAAGAAAGATGATGCAGGAACCTCATCAGGCAAACTCCTTGATTCAATTACCATGATTGGTGTTGAAGAGGCAGTTGCCGTAACACAACTCACAGCAGGCGCTATCAATGTATTTGCAGGTTCGCTTCCAGGCGAATATCTCAAAGAAATTGAAGCAGCAGGACTTGATTATTGTACATCCACAGGTCTTAGCTATGAAATTATGCTGAACAACGCAGACACTGTTCCAGTTACAGGAATGTTCAATCCATTTAGCATTCGCGAAATTCGTGAAGCACTAAACTGGTTAATTGATCGTGACTACATTGTCCAAGAAATTTTTGGCGGTGCAGCAATTCCTCGTCAGTTTGCAGTTAGCTCAGTTGCTCCTGACTATGCACGTTATATTGAGTATGCTAGAGTTACAGAAGCAAACTATACATACAATAAGGACCGCGCAGTTACAGCAATCGACACAGCAATGACAGCTGCCGGCATTGAAAAAGACGCTGATGGCAAATGGGCATATGATGGCGCACCAATTATGCTTACATTCTATATCCGTACAGAAGATGGTTTACGTCAACCTATCGGTGACTATGTAGCCAACGAACTTGAAGACATCGGATTTACAGTAGATCGCTTATACAGACTGTCTTCTGAATGTTCACCAGTTGTGTTTGGTTCAGATCCATTCAACGGTGAGTGGAACCTATACACAGGTGCATGGGGAGCATCAGGACTTGTTCGTGACAGCGCTATTGAATTCCATGACATGATGCATCCTGACAGTCGCTATGGTTATAATCCTTGGACAGCTTTCGAGCTTCCAGCAGATTATGGTGATGTTTTAACTAAACTTGCCAATACTGACTTTACAACAATGGATGAACGTGCAGATCTATTTAAGATTGCATTTGATGGAGCAAACTACAACTCAACACGTCTATGGCTTGTTGATGGTCTTGCATATACCCCTTGGAATGCAAATGTTTCCACATCTTACAACCTATCAGCAGGTGTTGATGGTTCTTCAATGACAGCTTATACAATGCTCCTCAATGATCAAGAAGGCGGAGACTTGGTATGGGCAAATTCATCACCACCATTTGTTAACTCTGTTAACGCAATCGCAGGAACAAACTGGACATATGACAATCAGTTCCTAAACTTTACAAGAGATTATCTTGCAATCGGTGATCCATTTACAGGACTACAATATCCTAAGCGCATTAAAGATGCAGATGTTGTTATCAAAGATGGTCTTCCAGTTGGAACAACATACGACTGGGTTAACCTTACTTTTGCAGCTGAAATCGCAGTTCCAGATGACGCAATGATCGATTGGGATGTTGCTACATCTACATGGATCACAGCTGATGCTAACTATCTTGCAGGTCAAGTAACAAAGATGGAAGCAGCACTAGCAGACGCTGAAGCAGCAGTTGCTGCAGCAGATGAAGAAAGCAAAGAGAACGCAGAATTTGGCGTTACCATTGCAACAGACGACCTTGCAACAGCAACAGAAAACGCAGACAGAGGATATCTCGTTGCAAAACGTAAAACAACACTAAACTTTGCTGAAGACTTTAAAGACTTCACATGGCATGATGGAACACCAGTAACAATGGCAGACATTATGATGAGAATGATTATGGACTTTGCAACAGCATATGAAGACAGCCCTTACTATGATGCATATGTTGCTCCTTCATTCTTAAGTACTCAACCTTCTTTCAAAGGTTGGAAAATTATTTCTGAAGATCCAATAGTAGTTGAAATCTACAAGGATGACTATGCACTTGATGCAGAAGCTAATGTAAGCGACATAGAAGGTCCATCATGGACATATGACTCAACAGGTTCACAAGCTTCATGGCATGAAGTAGCTATATCAAACAGAGTTATCGAATCTGGCAAAGCTACCTATTCAGAAGGTGCTGCTGATGCAGAGGATACAATCGAGTGGCTTAACTTGCTTGATGGTCCATGCTTAGAATACATGAGCACTGCTGTTGCTGAATTACTTGCAGAAGGCTATATTCCATTTGAACCCACAATGGGCAAATATGTAACAGCTGATGAAGCAAAAACAGCATACCAGAACACAATGGATTTCTATACTGCAAACGGACACTATGTTATAGGTATGGGACCATACTACATAAGCTCTGTTCTTTCAACAGAAGGTTCAGTTACACTTAGTGCTTATGAAGGTTATATGGAGCCTGCAGATAGATGGGCATTCTTATCAACTCCGAAGTTAGCTACTGTAGATGTGGAAGGTCCAACATCAGTTAAGGCTGACAAGGGAGCTACATTTAAAGTTAACGTTACAGATCCAAATGGCGACAAATACCCAGCAGAAGACATTGGCTCTGTTAAATACTTGTTATTTGACTCAACTGGTACAATAACTGAAGTAGTGGACGTAGAAGCTAAGAAAGATGGTCTATATGAAATAGATATATCTGCAGCATCAATTGGTGCTCTTGGTAATGGTTCATGTAAGATTGAAATCGTTGTATCTCCACTGGCAGTTGCAGCTCCTTCAATCACAGCAGTAGAATTTGTAGTAGAATAATTAGTAGACTTAGAAGCAATTAAGAAGATGATTGAGGTGAAGCTTCTGCTTTACCTCAATTATTTAATTATAAGCCTATAAGATAAGGCGGCAAATATGACAGATAAAATTAATAAAACTAACAAGATGTCCCCCGATTCAAAGAGAACATTAAAAAGAATCTTAAAATACTCTGCAATTCGTTTGGTATCTTTATTCCTCACAGTAATGGTAGGAATATTTTTGACTATTATGATTGCAAACATGGGTGGATATGTAGACGAACTGGTCAAAGGGCAAGTCAACGAAAACCTCATGATGAGAGTTGCAAACGATCCAACATACAAAGTAATGACACCTGAAAGGCGAAAAACTTTTTTTCAAGATCAATTAGAACTTGAATATGAAAGACTGGGGTTGAATCAACCATTTATGGTCAGAAGTTTTCGGTTTTTATGGAATGCCATGAGAATGAATTTGGGTAGTGCGCAACAAATGACCTCAGACTCCGGATCAAAACAGGTGAAACTAATTATCACCGAAAGGTTAGCACCGTCACTATTGTTGATGGGAACGGCTAATCTTACATTATTCTTTTTGGCAATTACGGTAGCATTGACCTTGTCGAGGAAGTATGGCTCAAGGGTAGATAAATTTTTCATATCATTATCTCCCTTGTCATCAATGCCTTCGTGGTTTTATGGTATCTTTTTTATATTACTTTTTTCAGCGGTGCTCAAAATTCTTCCCTTCTCGGGAATGATAGATTCACCACCTCCCAGAACAACAGGAGGATATATATTAAGTGTTTTGAGACATTTAATATTGCCAGCTTCATCACTCATCATTAGTGCTTCATTTGCATCTATATATTCATGGAGAACATTCTTCTTGATATATTCCAGTGAAGACTATGTAGAGATGGCAAAGGCAAAGGGACTTCCAAGTAAACTAATTAAGCGTAGATATATTTTGCGCCCAACACTTCCAACAATAATTACAAGCTTTTCGCTAATGATGATAACCATGTGGATGGGAGCATTGCTTACAGAAAAAATATTCGGCTGGCCGGGATTAGGCAGTGTAATCGTAGCTGCCGTAGGAAGCTTTGATACAGCGGTTATTGTAGGTACCACCATTATTTATGGTTATTTGTTAGCAATTACAGTATTTGTGTTAGATTTTGTATACGCACTGGTAGATCCGCGTGTAAAAGTCGGTCAGGGAGGGAATTAGGATATGAATAAATTTTGGAAAGACGTAAAACAGTATCCTACGGCAATAATCGGGTTAATTCTCATTGCACTCGTAGTATCTCTTGCAATTTACGCAGTGATTACCATTCCATACAACGATGCGATTGTTTCCTGGAGAGGAGATGAAGCATCGACATATAGAAACCCTGAAAAGGTTCCTCCTGTTTGGACGAATTTATTCAGAGTGGACAAGTTACCTGAAGGATTTTATAATGTTATATCTGAGGAAGGTGCAAAAGATGTTGAAGTGATTGACAACACCACAGATGGATTAATGGATATCACATATAACTACAGCTTTGAATATATTGAAGATGATTTTTTGCAAGATTTAATCATTTACATGACTGCAAAATATGACGAAAAACAACCTTTCTTTGAACTGGTTCTTATATCACCGGATGGTAGAGAAAGAGCTGTGTACAATGGAAGCATTGAGCCAGTCAACAGATATCGGATATATCAAGACAGAGCATTAAAGAAGAAACTGGGTGTAAATCCGATGATTGGACTATTTGCAACACCTGAAACTGTACGTTCAGATAACCCCGAAGTATTAGACGGTACGTACATATTATCTATTCGTGTAAGAGGATTTGAACAGGACACTATAGTTACCACAGAAGTGGTAGCACATGGTCAGGTACATGGTATTGCAGGTACTGATCATATGCGCAGAGATATTTCTATTGCACTTTTATGGGGAACTCCAATTGCACTTATGTTTGGACTCATTGCAGCATTTGGTGTGTCTATTATCACACTAACTATAGCAGCCACAGGTACATGGTTTGGTGGATGGTTAGATACCTTAATACAAAGAATTACGGAAGTTAACATGATGTTACCTTTCTTGCCGATATTGATTATGGTCGGAACATTTTATTCGCGAAGTATTTGGCTAATATTAGGAACGGTTATTTTACTTAGTGTATTCTCAGCTGCGATCAAAACATATCGCGCAACATTCTTGCAAGTTAAGCAATCGACATACATTGAAGCTGCACAGGTTTACGGAGCGAGCAATTCACGAATTATTACAAGATACATGATGCCTAAAATTATTCCAATGCTTATTCCTAACTTAGTTTTATCAATCCCTGTATATGTTTTCTTGGAAGCATCACTTGCAGTACTCGGTCTCGGTGATCCAACGCTACCCACATGGGGAAAACTCATCGAAAATGCATATAGTAATGGTGCTTTATGGAACGGACAATATTATTGGATAGTTGAGCCTGCTGTGTTATTGATCATCACAGGATTTGCATTTGCAATGGTTGGATTTGCACTTGATAGAATATTCAACCCAAGACTCAGAGCTCAATAGAAAGGGAGAAACTATGCAAAAAGATACAAAATATTTGCTTGAGATAAAAGACCTATATTTACATTTTACTACCCAAATAGGACCCGTTCAGGCCGTTGATGGTGTTGACTTCAAAATGAAGAAGAATGAAGCAGTGGTTATACTTGGAGAATCAGGGTGTGGTAAGAGTTCTTTGACAAAGGCAATCCTTAGATTATTACCTAGAAATGTAGGCAAATATGAAGGTAAAGTGCTTCTCAATGGAGAAGATACTATGTTACTTGACGATGAAGACTACAGACAACAAATTCGCTGGAAGAAAATGTCCTTGGTACCTCAAGCTGCGATGACATCTCTAAATCCAGTTCTAAAGGTAGGAGATCAAGTTGCAGAGCCGTTGATAATCGGCGAAGGAATGGACAAGGATCTTGCAATGGAAAAGGCTGCGGAATACTTCCAATATGTAGGCGTTCCTGTAGACTTTCTATCAAGATATGCCTTTGAACTATCCGGTGGAATGCGCCAAAGAGCAGCACTTGCAATGGCATTAATTACAGAGCCGGACTTAGTTATACTAGATGAACCTACATCAGCACTTGATGTATTAACACAATGTAATATTATGAATCTCTTAAAACGCATAAAAATGGAAAACCAAGCAAGCTTTATATTGGTAACACATGATATTGCAACTTCATCAGAGCTGGCAAACCGCGTTGCAGTCATGTATGCAGGAGAAATTATTGAGGTTTCGGATTCAGAAATTTTCTTCAATAAACCACTGCATCCATATGCACAGAAATTAATGGCATCTGTTCCAAGACTCAGAGGAAATGATGAATTGGAGTTCATCGTCGGAAAGCCACCGAGTTTGATAGGACTACCTGAAGGGTGTCGTTTTGCACCACGGTGTCCGTTTAAGCATGAGCGTTGCGACAAGAATCCACCGGTAGTAGAAATCGGCACAAGTTTGGTCAAATGCTGGCTTCATACCGATAGCAAGTAGAAGGGAAAATGGATATGACAACTAAAAAAGAAGTTGAGAAAAATACAGATAACGGATCAAAAAACAAAGAACTGATACTCTCTGTCAAAGACTTGCGCATTTGGTTTAAGCTTAGAAAGTTTGGATTTGGTAACGCTGGTTATGTAAAGGCAGTAGATGGAGTGACCTTTGACCTGCACAAGCAAGAGTCAATTGCTATTGTTGGGGAATCAGGCTGTGGCAAAACCAGCTTGATGAAGAGCATATTGGGGCTATATAAACCGGAAGCGGGATCTATCACCTATGCAGGGCATAATGTTGCAGAATTTACAAAGGAACAAAAACGGTGGTGTTGTTCTCAGATCGGATATGTCCAACAAGATCCGTTTGGTGCAATTGCACCGTTCATGACGGTTAGAAGAATACTGGCTGAAGCACTGATATGCAATGGTATAAAAGATAAGGAAGAGCATGAAAGGCGTATTCGCGAGGTCATGGATGAAGTGCGCTTGATTCCCGCAGATGACTTTATCAATAAATATCCTCACATGTTATCCGGTGGACAGCAACAACGTGTTGTTA
>JAGLOK010000235.1 GCA_023139005.1 Clostridiales bacterium
TTGAATGTCCTGCATAACTTGAGGTAAATAACCCAATATGTTAATTTCTTTACTCATTTATCGTGCCTCTTATTGGTATTCCTTCCATCTCAAAATTTCCTGAACTATCGTTTATCCTTGTGTTATCAATGTCTACAATTCCTGTGATATCAAGTATCCTAGTATCAATCTGTGATGTTCTTATTATGAGAGTATCACTGTCCTGCCATGATTTTTTTAACTCAAGAAAATAATCATCAATTGCCTGCTCTATATAAGTTATAGCACTTTCAAAATCCCAACCTTCTTCATAAACAATATCGAACTCAATATCTATAGTTTCTTCAAAAACGCCCTCAACAGTTACAACGTGACCAATCGGAGCAATCCCAAGACCTTCTCCTTGATTATCCCAAGGATCAATCGCGTCTTGAACTTCTTCAACTAATGATGTATTAGGCTCATTATAATTACTATCAATTATCTCAAGCTTTACAGTACCGCCACCATCCCAAACAGGGTGCACTTTCACTCCTCCCACACCATCAAGTGCATTTGTTCTTTGCTTATAATCTTCTTTATTTCCCCCAAAAGCTTCAGCTTCTAGACTATCTATGTATCTTTTTCTAATAGATTCAGTATCTTCTTCATCTTCACCTGGAACAAGAATTTCTGTCAGTTGTGCAGTTGTCAGACCTTGAATATAATCAATAGGTATTAATCTTCCAAGCAAGCTGTTGCCTACACTTCCTTCAGATTCGCATTCCATTTTATATTCAAAATCTGTTGTTTTCTCTTTAGCAATAAAATTTAAATCTTCAATTGAAAATCTTGATTGAATTGGTATTTCCATATTAAACACTCCACACAACACAGATTTTGTTGCAGGCAATGGAGAAAGTCCTCTTTCAAATATCCTTTTTATCAAATAATCTCTGCTTGCAGTATCAGCGAATGTTTCTATCAGCACTAAATCTAAGTCTATATATAACTGTGCTAAAATAAGTGCTGCAGGTGCTATTGCATTGTATATCAAAGAACCTTCACGCTTGTCCATATCATCTGATACAGAATTTAGCATATCATTGATTATGCTGTTAAACGTCTTATTTTCAAACATCTAGCATCACCTCATTTTCGTAACTTCCATATATAGTTCTTACTGTGAATCTAACCTTGGTTTCACTTCCAACACTTTCAAATACAAAATTATTTATATCATTGATTCGATCATCTTGAGTTAGAGCTTCCGTTATTCTTCTTTCAAGTTCGGGGTAAAGAAAACTATTTGGTTTACCTGTTAAATCGTCTAATTCACATCCATAATTCCACGAGAATATAGCATGCTCATATCTTTTTGTGCTTAAAATAATGAAAACTGTTTGCTTAACAGCATCAAGGTTACTAATAGCAATGTTGGGATTGCTTATGTTGTATGTTTTAGATGCGTGTTTTGTGACGATTATATCGCTTGTGTTTACATTAGGAATCATACTATCACATCCATAATTAAATATTTTTGACCACCTTGAGCTCTTAGCATCACAACCCTATCTCCTGTTTGTAATATAGTGACTTTTTGTGTTTTGATAATATTGTTAGAGGTAATCATTAGTGTTTGGTTTATTCTTATCTCCAATGGGCTTGTACATAGTACTTCGCCATAGTTCATGTTCATTGGTTTTGTATTTTCAATGGCTGCTATTGCTGTCTTTTTTATAAGCCTAATAAGGTTAACCGACATTAAATTCACCCCCAACAAGAGTCAAATCAACAAAATATTCATCATTTTTGATTGTGTGTCTTGCATGGTCTATCAACATATAGTTGCTTATTTTTGTATCATCCAAATTCAATAACACAACAGGTGAATATCCTGCTTTCAGACGAACATTACCAATTGCCTTTTTAATTTTTAATTTTCTTGGTTTTTTATTGTATAGACTAAGAAGAGAATTTGCTTGATGTTGTGGATTAAGTCCATCGTCAACGCTACTAAAATATTGTAAAAGCCCCCACTTGTTAATATTGGTACTATCTTGAGCAATAAAAATCTCAACAACGCCATCTTCTTCATTGTTCTTGGTTAGCTTAATACGATTATATGTATTTTTATCAATCGTTGTTTCATAATCATAAGTTTCTGCAGTTTCCTCATCTATAAGGATATTCAATTTTAAATTTTCTGCATTTCTTAGAGTCAGTTTTCCAAACTCGTCATCTAGTATGAATAATTTCCCTGTGTTTTGTAATGTAATACTTAAAGCAGTTATAATTATATCTATAAGCGTTTTGTTTTCTTCAACTCTTGATGGAATTTTATAACCGGTATCTTCAATTTCACCAAGGTTGAACCTATGGTCAGCACCTATCATTTTAATAATTTCACTTGCTGTTTTGTTTTCAAATACATAAGTTGCTTTGTTCTTCAAATATCTTCTCTGATCGTATCCGATAACCTTTATGGTTTTCTTGTTCGGATATCTTTTTTTAGAAAACACAAAACCATAAAATACGCCTTCTTCGTTTTCTTTCAGCATAACAGGATTACCTTCTTCAAAAACTAAAGCATCATCTTGATATACTTCAAAACAAATTCTACCTGCAACTCCGCCTTTTTCTGATTCCCACTTTATACTTTCGCAAACAGAGGGCATATACAAATTGTTGTCATTGTTTATGTATAGATTAAACAAGTTTTATCACCTGCCCAACAACAATATTATTTGGATTGTCAATTCCATTAATATTCATTATCTCTATGTATTTTTCGCCATCACCAAGTTCTCTTTTTGCAATTTCATAAAGTGTGTCTCCACTTTTGATTGTGTAGAATTCGCTCACTATCTTGGCGCTTCTTATATTCTCGATTGTAGCAGTTGTACCATCTTCACTCATTTTAAGAATTTTTGTTCCAAATTCACGATACTGCTTTAATTTGATTTTCACTGCTATATCAATTCCCAATTTCCCGGCATCTTCTTTAATAATATAATCCTCGATTGAAACCATCATATTACTATTAAAAATTAGTTTTCCATTGGGTGATATTCTTGAAACTATAAATCTAAATGCTGTCTTTGAAGTTTTTAAATCCTCAAGCTTGTTTAGATAGTAATCTGCATATTTAAATCCCTTCTCATAAATTGCAAAAGGATACTTGTTGTTTGGTAAAATTATTTCAATATTGATTTCTGTCAAGCCGGGAGTCTTCAACAAGTTCACTTCACCCTCATTTAGTAAGGTTAATCTTTTGTTTTTATTTTTGATTTTAGTATCCATCTTTTCAGGCGTTACAGGAAGAAGAACCCCATCAATATACATCTTATACATTATGCGGCTTCTCCTTCTGCAGCTGATTGCATAGCTTCTTCAAGCTTCTCTTCAATTTGTTCTACTATTCCATCGATATCCATTTCTGAACCAATATTATTAGTATTGTGTGTTTCAATGTGAATTTCTGCAGTCGTAAACCTGTTTATAGCTTCTTGTTCTGCTAACTCCCTCAAGTATTTAAGCTCTTCAGATGAGGTGTCCATAGAATTAACTAACTCTTCAGTGTGATCTGCTATCCCACCTGTATTGCTTTTAATATCCTCTAATGGACTTATTGTGAGATTATCAAATATACTGTCATTCCCTGTATTCTCTGCAGCTTTTTCTGCTTGTAATGTTGAAATTTCTTGCAATCTATCTTCTCTATTAATATTAGCTTGACTCTGTCTTAATGCAATTTCTTCATTAGCACTTTTCACTGCTGCTTCGATAGCAGTTTCATAGTCACTTACTTCAGCTGCCATGGCTTGTTTTCTAGCTTCTACTTCTGCTGCTTTTTGGGTTGCAAAGGTTACCTCTTGTATTGCTCCTATTTCAACACCGGGGATTTTATTAAGCATTGAAAAAAAGTTATTTAGAAGGTTAATTGCTCCATTTATCATGTCTTGAAATCCCATTAGGACTTTTACTCCCATATCAAGAACAAATCCCACGATAGCATTCTTTACTTTGAGCCATCCTAAACGAAGCCTAAGAAGGAATGTAATAACCGCCACGCCCGCCTTCATTAATGCAATCACTGTTGTATCCCAAGCCGTTTTAATAGCGTTCATGGCAATCAACCACGCAATCTTTAAGCCTCCTACGGATTGTACCCAAGTAACTATAGCTCCTACTAATATTGCAATTAGACCAACTATTAATATTATAGGATTTGCCATCATTGCTCCATTTAATGCCCATTGAACAACAGTCATTACTGCTGTGTATCCTTTGTAGATCAAAAGTGCTGCTGCTGCAACTCCAAGAGCAGATGCAATTCCCAATATAATAGGCTCTAGTGTGCTCCAGTTTTCGCCTATCCAAGATGCTCCTCTTCCTAGCAGTTCAAAAAATGGAGTTAATTTCTCTTGTAAGTAATTCAATACTGTTGTCCAAGTCTGCGCCCATGTCCAAGGCATTTCAGCAAACCTTGCATTTGTTTCTTCAGCTGCACCGAACATGGCATTTTTTATAACATTAGCTGTGATAAGTCCTTGTCCAGACATCTCTTTAAGTTCACCTAAACCAACGCCTAATTCTCTAGCTAATGATTGAGCCAATAATGGTGCGTTTTCAAGTATTGAACGATATTCATCACCTTGTAATCTTCCCGATGCCATTGCCTGAGTCAATTGATACATGGCACTGGTTTGTTCTTGAATACTCGCACCACCGATAGCAAACTGTTTGTTCATTAATTCCGTAAAAGCAATTGCTTCATCATTATTACTAAAAGCGTGACCTGCTAAGATACCAAGTTTTGAAATTGTAGCTGTCATTGCATTGTATTGTCCTCTTGAGCGTAAAGCAGATTCGTATATCTTTCTCTGTAATTCTTCAGTTGTTTGCAATCCATCGTTCATGAATTTTAATCTTGCTGTATTTTGTGTAATCGTATCTGACAAATCAATTGATTTTTTTAGAGCCATTGCACCACCGATACTCATAATCGTACCCTTGAGCCTTGACATCATATCAACTGATTTCTTGGTTTTCCTAGTATACTGGTCTTGTTTGTTCCCTGCACTTTCAAGTCTTTCTTCTATCATGTTTACAGAAGCGGCCGCTTGTGCAAGTTCACTTCTTGCTTCCTGTATTGAGGATATATCAATTGGTTCTTTACTTGCTGTTTGCATGCTTTCAAAGCTATTAATAACTATACCTAAGACATTATTAATGCTTTTAAGGGCAGGAGTCATGCCATCATATAATTTTAATGCTGTTTTTATAGTTGCCATTAACCCTTACCCCTTTTTGCTTTTTTTAGTTCTTTCTTTTCACTGTCTGTCTTGATTTTTACTGCAGCTGCTATAAAAGCCCTTTCTTCTCGAGAAAGAGCTAAGTAAGCACCTGGCAATATATGAAGTTTGTGAAGGCAATAATAAGCTTGATTAGCTTCAAAATCGCCTTCCTCTATTAGTTTTTTGCTTCTTCGATCTTTTCCTCCATACTGACATCATATCCATTGATTTCTTGGATTTTTGCAGTCAATTCAGAGTACTCTCCGGGTTTAAGCATTGTCTTCAACAATTCACTTGCACCCATAACGTTATAACTGTCTTGAAGTGCCTTGTCGTTGAGATTTGGGTGGATAACACATGCTACCACCATTTTACCGAGATACTCATTTACATCAGTCTCCGGTATGCGTTGTCCTCGTCTTCCTGCAATAGGAACTTTCCGAGTGCATTCTTTTCGCAAAGCTTCATCCTCTTTAGAAGTAATTGCACTTAAGCGCCATTTTACAGGCTCACCTTTGATGTTGAAGCGTGGGGATACAACAAACTCAATTTCTTCTTCACTCTCTACATTTGAAGCCATAAAGGCTCTTAATTCATTAGCCATCTTTACCTCATTCCTGTCAGTAAGCTGAACTGTTCAGGTATCTCGAAATCTTCAAAGGTGAAATCGAATTCATCTTCGTTGATATCGCCCTCAGTATCAAACTTAGCAAGTAAAAATCCATCAATATTGCAATCTTTCAAGATAACAGTCTGTCGTCCTACTGACGAGGATGGATCTTCGTTAGTTACTTGAATATCAAAATAACAATCTTCACCTGTTTCTTTATACCTTTGAGCAAGCTTTCTGAAAATTCCAGTATTGTAGTGAAAGCTTGCGCTTCCTGTACCTTTCCAACCAGTAGATTTGTTTCCCTTTCCTGTTTTTCCTAAAATGGAAATCTCTTTCTTGTCTTTTTCCACTTTCGCTTCAAGATTTATAGCTTGCATGAAGTTATATCTATCATTATCAAGAGTTACAAAACATTCAGCTAATTTTGAAGATACCGCATCTTTTGCTAACATCTTTATCATACTTATCTCCTTTCTACTGTACGACTACTGTCATATACAGCTGTTCCATAGCATTTGTCGGTGTAATGTAGTCAGTAACCACAACAGCGTTCTTGTCATCGCCTTTAGTCACTGTTATATTATCAGCACTGAATCCCTCTATTGCGCCCATTGTCTCAAGTTCTCTGTGATGAGTAACTAGTTCATTCCATAGGCTGATCCTGCTTGAATTATCATTGGGCTTTAGTCCAAGATACTTTGTGTTGAACAAGAAAGCGATATCGTTTGCTATTTGATCAACTACTCTGATTGTCTGATTGTTAGCAAAGTCAGCTGTTTTTTCTTCAGTATATGTTGTAAGAGTGTTTATATCACGCAATACTCTTACTTCCTGTCCTACACTGTGAAAGATAAACTTACCTGCTGCTATTGCAACCTCTAATGTAGCCTGTGTATAAATAACTAATGGGGTAAACTCTCCGTCATATAACTTGTTTGTTATACTTTCATTGACTTTCACACCTGCATTAGCTCCACTCGCCCAATAGACTAGAGATGAAGCAAGTGCTCCACTATCGGTTACTGTATTCTCAACAGACACAACACCTTCATAATCTGCAGTTTCTCTATTGTGTAAAACGGTTTGGAATTTGACTCCATTTTCATCACGCAACCGTTTTGTGTATGCAATAAAAGTATCTTTGATCGTATCATCAGTTGAAAGACATCCTAGTACATTGAAACTATAAGCCTCAAATGCATTAAGAGCAGCTTGATACTCTGTACCTGTCACAGGTATACCGTTGATACCACTTGTCATTGCAAGCCCAGCAGTAGCTGCTAAAGTAGCTTCTGTGTTCCATACAACATAATCGTTATCTACAAGCGCTGTTGCATCTGATACAGTTTGCGTTTCAATTTCTATACCCTCAAATACAGTAATTACATCAAAGTCTGCAGGAACATCAACATTAGCTGCAATTATGATTGTTATTGAGTTCCCTCTAATTCCTTTATACTTAGCTGTTCCGTAAGTGTTTGTAGCTTTAGAACTTCCTGAAACAAGCCTGTAAAAGTTGACTTCTA
>JAGLOK010000236.1 GCA_023139005.1 Clostridiales bacterium
AAATGAGGAGAAAATATGCCAAAGATTGACCTTACAACTATGATAATGATTCATGATAAGAAAACTGGGAAGGTTTTAGTGCAAGACAGAATAAAATCTTGGTGTTGGTTCTCTTTTCCAGGAGGACATATTGAAAATGATGAAAGCTTTGTTGATTGTGCAATACGCGAAATATTTGAGGAAACAGGTCTTGAAATAAAAAACTTGAAATATTCTGGCATAGTACATTGGTATAATAATAAAACACACGATAGATATTTGGTGCATTTATATAAAACATCAGATTACTCGGGGAAATTAATAGAAGAATGTGAGGAAGGAAAGCATTCTTGGAAAACTATCGAGGAACTTAAATCGCTAAAGCAGGAAAATGGTTTTCATAAATATATAGATGTTTTTCTCAATGATAATATAAACGAAGCATACGGCTCATGGAATGAAGATGAACTCATGGGATATAGTATATAAATAAATACTAGGTGGTGGTGAATATAAATTTATATCATTATTATGATAAAATGACTGGACCATTCATCAATTTAGCAGACATTCCTATTGATGAAGCGAAATCGATAATGAATATAATCAAGAAATCCAAACCAAATGTTCAGTGTGCAAAACGTCAACTTGAATATATGGAGGATAGACATGATTATGAGGAAATACTCAAATTAGAGTTTACCAAAAAAGGCGGTATTATATCTAGATATTCTCCGAATTATATGGTAGTAGAACATAGTCCTTGGCTTAGCACATGGTTTGAAAATAGTGCATATATCAAGATACCCATTGAAGAGTTCGATTTGAATACTATTTCTTTTACCTATGGAGACTCGCACCCCGTGTTTAGTCCAAGAGTAAATAGGATGGATGGGAAAGAATACAGAAAAAAGCTCTATACATACAATGAGATATTAGAAGTTATAAAAAAGTACGGTTTACCACAAGACTGGAATAATGATGGTTCATATGGTCCCGAAAGATATATTGAGGCGCATATATGGAGCGATGAAACGATCAATAAATACAGAAGGTGAATAGAGCAATAACCCACCATACGGTGTGTGTAGCTATATCTTTTATTTTGATATCAACTAACAGTTGAGTATATATCGATAAATAAGTTATTTTATATTGTTTATTAACAGGATATAATATAATTAACTTATTAAGGAGATTTTCTTATATGAATATTGGAAAACAGATTAGCACTCTTAGAAAAAAAATAATCTAAGTCAAGAACAGTTAGCACAAAGACTAGGAATTAGCTTTCAAGCTATTAGTAAATGGGAAACGGATATACATGTCCAGACATTGAGCTTTTACCAAAACTATCAGAGATATTTAATGTAAGTATTGATTACATATTAGATAATAACAGTATTGAAAAAGGAAATGAGTATAACAAAAAATACCAAGATGATAACTTCTATTGGGGAGTAGAACCAAACCATTTATGTTATGAAGTTATGAAAATACTTCCACCAATAAAACCTTATAAGATACTTGATATGGGTTGTGGTGAAGGAAAGGATGCAGTATTTTTTGCAAAAAACGGATATGATGTCACAGCTTTTGATTTGGCGGAAAGTGGTATAGTAAAAACGAAAAAGCTTGCTGATGCTAATAATGTTCATATCAATGCTTTTGTAGCGAATATCAATGAGTTTGTGCCTATAGAAAATTATGACATCGTTTTTTCAAGTGGCGTATTAGATCATATATCAGAAAGTGTTAGAAGTGATTTACTTAATAATTTAATTAATCATACCAATAATGGTGGTATTCATGCAATACAGTTATTTGTTGAAAAACCGTTTTTAGAAAAAGCACCTGCACAAAAGTGGAAATCTGGAGAATTATTTTCATTTTATACAGATCATGAAATTCTGTATTGTAATGAATATATATTTAATTGTAATTCGGGTGGAAACCCGCATAAACATTGCAGTAATAAGATAATAGCTAAATTGATTAAGTAATTTACTAGTAGAGACTGATTGAGTTACATATTATTGTTGTGATTACAAATCTATTGCTCAAAAAAAACCACCTTATGGTGGGTTTTTCTATATATTTGTTTATATAAGCGTTTAAATAGTTCTATGAACTGACAGAACTCCGTATTTTAAGACATGACTTTTATGATAAAGCTATTGTATAATATTTCTAAGAAGGAGAGCGGTTTATGAATTGGATACAAAGTTTATCAAAAGCTATTGATTACATTGAAGATCATTTGACCAACGATATTAACATAGACGATGTATCATACCAAACATATGCATCTAGCTCACATTTTCAGCTTATATTTCATGCAGTGATTGGTATGACAATAGGCAAGTATATTAGATACAGACGTCTTAGTTTAGCTGCTCTTGATTTACTCAAGCCAACTAGTAAAATAATTGATGTGGCTATGCGATATCGGTATGATACTCAAGAGAGCTTTTCCAAAGCATTTACACGATTTCACGGCATACCACCGTCAAAAGTGGAATGGGGAAAGGTGAAATTGTTTCATCCGCTGTCCATTAACATTACTATTCAAGGGGGATTTGATATGTCACGGAAACTGATTGATGAGTTTTATTGGAGCGAAATCCAAGGAGAAAACTACAAGAAACTTACAGATAGTGAAAAATACAAAAGGATTGTTGATTGGGCGACTAAAGCAAGGGGACAAAATCCTGGTGTTTTTGATGCGCTAACGGAATGGATACTTGATGATTCCGAGTGGAGCGAAGATAAACTTGCAGAAAATGAGCAAATACTAATGCAAGGTGTGTTTGCAAGGTTTAAAAAGCAGAATGCGCAGCTTCGGACATATTTATTAGAATTAGAGCCATCTGGAGTAGTTAATGAAGCAGTGTTTAATGCATTGGATCGATTTGATGACGAGTTGTCTGGGCTGACTTATGACAAACAGTTGCAAGAAGTAGTCACTCAGATGTTTGCTGACTTTGCAGTCATGGGAGATCAAAGCATACGGAAGCAAATTGCAGGAAATAAAACAGGCTCTACAGGTACTGATAGTGTAGATATATTTGGATATATCAATTACTTGGAGGGCGGTGATGCATCGGTGCAGTGGGCGTTATTTATGCCTGATTTAGTTGATAGGCAGCAAAAGGGCTTCAAAGTGGATAGCCTTGAATACAAAAAGATGCCTGCTATACGTTTTATCGGAATGAATGTCGATGATATTGATAATATGGAAAAACGCAAGTCACTTTTTTGCATTATAGACACTATGGATGAATATAAGTCGGAACTTGACTATGATGTTTTGTTTATGCATCATAATGGACTATGTGTCGATGTTAGCCATTGGCAAGGTTTTTGGGGTAGGTTTATGAGGGCGGATGCCCCTGTGCCAGAAGGATTTCTTTGTTTTGATTTCGTTCCATATAATGATGGAAAGGCGGGTCTGCCGTATATCTCTCAGTTTGCATATTCTACCTTCTCTGGAGATATGGAAGCTATGCACAGACATGAGGGTTATGATAGTGATGCCATGTATGATGTCACCAGAAATATAATGCTTGGTCAAGGTGTACATATCCCATATCCTGATAAATATTGGACTGCGGAAGTATTTCTCGATGGCTTCGACAAACATAGCACCGCCTATATGTTTGGTGCAGAGCTGTAAAAGTAACGAACTGGAGTTAGAAAAAAAACAAAACCCACCATTAGGTGGGTTTTGATATATTTATTTTAAAATGCTTACGAGCTATTTTGACAAAAACTCCTTCGCAATCTTTATATGCTCACTAACAGCACTTGGTGCACAACCCCCCGTTATCTTGCGTTTTTTAACACAGGTCAATATATTATATTCTACATCATTAACCTTATTAAATTAGCAACTAAGTAAACTTCCTATTAGTGGGAAAACATGGTACAATGATTTAACTATAAACTAAATTATGTATAGAATGGAATCGATATTAGGGAGATTAGGTTATGGAAAACATCCAAAGGCAATATCCTTTACTTTCGGCTTGTGGTTTAAATTGTGGGTTATGCCCTCGTTATCATACAGATGGAACATCAAAATGTCCCGGATGTGCGGGGGAGAACTTTTTTGATAAGCATCCATCATGTGGAATTATTTCTTGTTGCCAACGCCATGGCGGTATTGAATACTGTTTAGAGTGTGACGAATATCCTTGCAAAAGGTATGAAGGTGCAGATACTAAAGACTCTTTTATCACACACCGCAACCAACTAAAAGATTTTGAAAAGATCAAAAAAAATGGGCTGAGTTCCTACCAATCTGAACTGAATGAAAAAGTTGAGATATTAAAGGAATTATTACATAACTACAATGATGGACGGAAAAAATCCTTTTACTGTATTGCCATTAATCTTCTAGAGCTAACTGCTGTTAAAGAAGTGATGGCGCAAATTGCAGAAGAAATTAAACCTGATTCCACAGTAAAAGAAAAGTCTTTAACTGCAGTAAGTCTATTTAAAAATATGGCAGAAAAAAGAAATATTACGTTGAAACTAAGTAAATCTTTCTGTTAATCAACTGCATTACTAATTTCCAAGGATCTTTGAAGAGAATTCTTTCGCTTTTTCAATATGCACTTTAACCGTCTCTGGCGCACACCCACCCCTTATCTTACGCTTTTTAACACAGGTGAGCACATCGATTTCCTTATAGATATCGCTATCAAACTTTTCGCTCAATGCTTTATATTCAGCAAGTGGTAGTTCGTCCAGCGTAATGTCTTTTTTGATACACAGTGCGACAAGCTTTCCAATGACTTCATGCGCCGCGCGGAAGGGGAGTCCTTTGTAAACCAAGTAGTCAGCAGCATCTGTGGCATTTGTATAGCCAAGTTTTGCAGACATCGCCATTTTGTCTGCGTTAAATGTTGCGGTACTAAGCATTGGAGTGAACATCGAAACACACGCAACGATCGTATCATGTGCATCAAACAGCGCTTCTTTGTCTTCTTGCATATCTTTGTTGTAGGCAAGGGGGAGACCTTTCATGGTCGTGAGCATTGCAACTAAATCACCATACACACGTCCGGATTTTCCACGGATAAGTTCTGCAACATCAGGATTCTTTTTCTGCGGCATGATGGACGATCCTGTAGAGTACGCATCGTCAAGTTCGATAAATCCATATTCATTCGATGCCCAAGCGATTACTTCCTCACAAAAGCGGGAAAGATGCATGATGCAAACAGAGGAAGCATATATGAAATCCAGCACATAGTCACGGTCTGAAACCGTATCCATCGCATTTTGTGTGATGCTTGAAAAACTGAGTTCGTTTGCAACAAACTCTCTATCCAAAGGAAACGTCGTAGAGGCAAGCGCTCCAGAGCCCAGTGGCATAACGTCTGCATGGGATGTGCATTCTTGATATCGCGTGATGTCACGCTTAAACATCTCAAAATATGCCA
>JAGLOK010000237.1 GCA_023139005.1 Clostridiales bacterium
GTGCAAAAAAAATGTTAGAAACACTTAAACAATAATCACTATTGACAAAATATAGCTTCGTGATAAAATAATTATGCTTTAGCATAGATTTTGCATTAAAAACCATGGAAGCAAATAGATATGAGCTATGCATTTAAGGTGAATATCTCATAAAGTCATATAAATAGAAGTGGTTATGCAAAGGAGATAGGGATTGAAAACATTTAGAGAATATATATGGATTACTATAGGTGCTGCGATGGTTGCATTTGCATTCAGTATCTTTTTTATTCCTAACAATATTGCACCCGGTGGTGTATCGGGTGTTGCAACATTATTGCATGCGTTGTTTAATTGGCAAGTTGGTTTGGTTATGCTAATTATCAACATTCCCATATATGCAATCAGCTTCAAAAAATTTGGACGTGTCCGTGTGTTTCGTTCGCTGTATGCAACTGTACTGATGTCTGTCATTATTGACTATGTAATGGTACCCTCATCTTTCGTAAACTCCATTTCATCGGACATACTACTATCATCCATCTTTGGTGGAATCATCATGGGTGCAGGAATCGGTCTTGTCATTAGAAACAATGCGACCACAGGTGGTACAGATATGATCGCAACATTATTGCATGGCTGGTTTCCAAATATATCCATGTCGTGGGTGCTTTTTGGTATCGAATTTCTCGTCATCCTTGCAGCGGGTATTCTTCTTGAGCCCATCATGGCTCTATATGCATTCATTGCAATATTTATCAGTACAAAAGTATTGGACTTTGTGCTAGTAGGGGTCAACACTGCAAAGGCATTTATCATTGTCTCTGAAAAATCATCAGAGATTGCAAAAATCATCATTGAAGAAATGGAACGTGGTGCGACAATCCTACACGGACAAGGCGCATTCTCCGGAGATAGCAAGAACGTGATCTTATGTATCGTGCGTCGCAATCAGATATCGAAATTGAGGACAATCATCAAGACCATTGATGAAGAGGCATTCGTCATCGTACACGAAGTCAAAGAGGTTCTCGGCGAAGGCTTTTCTCACAACGTTTAGATTTCCGCTATTTCATCACCAAATCTTACACGATTTCGGTCATTTATATAAAAAATAAACTCCCTCACTCGCTTAAAGACTTGATGAAGTCTAAGAACGATCTAAGCGTTGGGAGGGCTTTTGTGAAATATAATTATGATTTCTGTGCGATATTGCACACAATTTCAAGTTACGTAAAGTTAGGTGAAGGTTTTCAGCCATACTGATTGTTTATGTAGCCTATTATTCATAGAAATGCAATATATAATTGACATATAGGCACATATAATATATATTTATGTCGGAGGAAGAGTCTTGAAAAACATAAAAATGAAAATCGCGAGGGTAGAATGCGACATATCACAAGAACAGCTTGCAGAAAAGATCAATGCATCCCGACAGACTATAGGATTGATAGAAGCGGGCAAATATAATCCTTCGCTTAAGCTATGCATTGCAATTTGCAAGGTGCTAAATAAAACACTAGATGAACTATTTTGGGAGGAGTAATATGAAAAGCGAAAAATATGTATATGACGAGAGAGTACAAAGAGCACGGGAGAAAATACAAAGCCAAGGTTTTAAAATCGCGGTTTATCTTATTTTAGTCTCCATGCTTGTAAAGATACTTGTTTTCAAACTTCCTACTATCACGGCATATTTTGACATGGCGGTTATAATGATCCTTTTTGTTTATGTCAATGCAAAGGGCATTTGTTCGGGTGTAAGGGTTATCTCTGCCAAATTGGGCGAAAATGATAAATCAAAATATATCCGCACAGTGCTTGTGACTTTCGGTATTGCTATTGGTACAACTTTTATTTTAGGCATGGTAAATTACCTTGTATATAATTTTTCTTTAATTGAAAGCTTTACAGGCTTATGGCCGCTGGCTATTGTACTTCCTACAGTGCTGTCGCTTATGAGAATTTTATCTGATAAATATTCTTTGAAGAGAGTTGAAAAAGATATTTCTGAATAAGTATTTCTCGGTTAACAGTGAAGTTACAACGATAGATGGGTGTGTATTGAAGGTTTATGATGTAAATAATAATTAATTAATGCTTTGAAACGATAAAAAGTCCCTAACAAACGCAAATCAATACTCAATATCATTATGAAAACTGGATTGATTCACATCTTTTTTTCAAAATAAATTTCATACTTATTTTCTTTATCAAAGGCAACGGCTTTTGATAAGTCAATCTTCAAAAAGCATGTACCTGGATTATTCTCATCAACATGGTTATCATAAAATTTATAGAAAACTTTTCGTAATTCATCTCTTAATTCTTTATTCGTATCTGATGTGGGATGACCAAGATTGATTGCGATCCCAGTAGCACTAAATAAACCTTTACAGAGTGCCACATTTGGATTTTCAACTATTTGCTTCATTTTAGTAGATGCTTCATGTGTTGTGATATAAAAGGAGCCCTTGCTATAGTATGCATCGATTTCCCTTACAGTGACGTAATTATCTACACAAGTTGCCAATGACATGGTAGTGTCTTGACCAAACTGCTTATTTAGTAATATTTGAATATCAGAAAATGCACTCATACTTTTTCTCCTTTTGTTATAGTTGTTCCAAAAACCGCATCAACCCCTTATGTCCATCTTCGGTGTCTTTGTACACACCTGCGCACTCGAGGACTTTTCTGCATATTGCCCCGATTTCGTTTTGGAGCAATGGTACGATATCTCTCTTTTTCATGGAAGTGCCATTATCACTTACAAGCCTTTCTATCCAATGAGTGTGTTTCTGCAGATCATCATCTTCTTTAATGGTGCTTATATCATATAAAACGTCCCCAGATAAGATATCTTCAATCATAGAGAGCTCTGTTTTGAGTCTACCGGGTAGGATGAATAGCCCCATTACTTCAATTAAGCCGATGTTTTCCTTCTTGATATGGTGCAATTCGGGATGCGGATGAAATACACCCAAAGGAAATTCTTCTGCTGTGATGTTGTTGCGCAGTACTAAGTCGATTTGATAGTCTTCACCCATTTTATATGCATAGGGTGTGATGGCGTTATGTGTTATACCGTTTATGTTGTTGATGATACCATAATCGGGATCGCTGTAGCCTTCCCATGTGGTGAGGATATGGCTTGCAGCATCGATTATTTGTTTCCTGTCTGATGATATCAGGCGAATACAGTTCATGGGCCAATGAACGATGCCTGCGTTAATATTAGGATAGTTTGTAATGGTGAAGTGTTCTTTAATCTCCGCCTTTGCCATTGGCAGCACAGCACGTCCACCTTGGTAGTGGTCATGATTGAGTATGGAGCCACCGACGATGGGAATCCCTGCGTTGGAGCCGATGAAATAGTGGGGTAGCAGATCTACAAAATCCAACATGCGCACAATAGTATTGCGGCTAACCAACATGGGTGTATGCTTGTGATTTAGTACAATACAGTGTTCTTGGAAATACACATAGGGAGAATATTGCATGTACCATTGCTCACTACCTAATGTCATAGGGATCAATCTCAATGTCTGTCGTGCAGGATGGTCGAGCCTGCCTGCATAGCCCATATTCTCAGCGCACAACATGCATGCAGGATATCCGGACTTGGGCATAGACATGAGTTTCATAATCTCCTCTAGGTCTTTTTCGGGTTTTGAGAGATTAATGGTCATCTCAAAGTTGACATATTTCTCATCTTGATATGTCCATCGAATATTTTTATCGATTCTGTTTTGACGGATGTATTCGCTTACTGTGTTCAGCTTATAAAACCAGTCGGTAGCGTGAGCTGCACCTTTTTGCGATTGAAGTGAAGAAAACTTTGCTGCAACCTCCGATGGACGTGGCATCACAGCGTTCATGATGCGTGTGTCAAACAAGTCACGTTCTGTAATGGTGTTTTCTATCAGCTTACTTGCAACAGCATGCTCAAGCAATATGCTTAATATAGATGCTACACTTGTAGCGTTATTATTCTGTGCTAGATCGTTTTCGTATGGTGCGTCAAGCTGTAGAATATCCAATAGCAAATTCCGTGAATAGATTAAATCTAATTCTTGAATGAATGTGTGCTTTAGCGCATATTGTAATAGCTTTTCAACAGCAATTAATACAGTTTTATTATCGGTCATAAATGGCTCCTACTTCTTATCTGAATTAAATACCATAGCTCCGTCGATGAAAACTTTCTTTGTGTGGCACAGATAGTCAAACGGATGTGCATCAAACAGCGCGATATCTGCATCTTTCCCTACTTCAATGGATCCAACACGATCGTTGATGCCTGTAATCTCCGCAGCATGAATGGTAATGGACTTAAGCGCAGTATCCTCTGAACATCCTTCACGCACCGAGAGTGCAGCGCACACTGGCAAATAGTGAAGGGGAATCACCGGATGATCTGTCATCTGCGCAAACTTTACACCAGCCTTTTCAAATATACCGGGTGCTTTAAATGAAAGATTCTCTAGTTCAATCTTACTACGTGCAGAAAGCAACGGACCCAAGATACATTTTGCATTTTCTTCTTTTAAGAGATCTACAACTAAATGCCCTTCTGTGCAGTGCTCAAGAGAATAGTCTAAGTTGAACTCTTTTGCAATACGGATTGCAGTAAATATATCATCAGCTCTGTGGCAATGGGCTTTCATCACGAGTTTTCTCTCGAGTAAGTCTACAAGTATCTCATTGGAGAGCTCGCGTTCAGGCATCTTTGCATCATCATCGATTTTGGTTTCATCGATTTTTTTCTTATATTCCATGGCATTAATCAGGGCTTGTCGCAACATCGACGCGGTTGCCATGCGTGTTGTGGGACTTTTATCCTGTCCACTATAGACGCGCTTTGGGTTCTCACCAAATGCAACTTTGACTGCCAGTGGTTCTTTGATAATCATGTCATCGACTCTTCTACCGTAAGTTTTCATAGCAACAAACTGACCGCCGATGACATTCGCGCTACCGGGGCCTGTGCATACCGAGGTGACACCATGTTCATAGGCCTCTTTAAATGAGTAGTCTGCAGGGTTTATCGCATCGATTGCGCGCAGTTCGGATGTTACTGGCTCCACAGCCTCATTGCCATCCTCGCCTTCAAAACCCATCTTGTCTTCAAACATACCCACATGACAGTGCGCATCCACAAAGCCGGGTAATGCCCAAAGTCCTTTTGCATTGATAACGTGTACGCCATCAGGTGCTGTGATGTTTTCTCCAACTTTTACAATCTTTCCATCTTGTATGAGGATATCGCCGCTGTCATAGTTCTTGTCTGCC
>JAGLOK010000238.1 GCA_023139005.1 Clostridiales bacterium
AAATCACGACCACCCGTCAAACGGGTGGTTTGCTCTACCCCTATAAGGGGTTGTTACCAACTAGCGCCTCAAGACGCTGCCTTTCACTTTGTTCAAGCCACATAGTATTTGACTCGTTGCCACCCTTGAAAGGGTCTTGTATTACTTGCTACCCCTAAAGGGGTCTTCATATTCTTTTACGCTTAGCTTATCCATTGCTATATCATGAGCTTCTTGTTCTTGGATATACTTCTTTATCGTTGCTTCGTTCAGTCCTACTGTACTTACATAATAACCTTCTGCCCAGAAATGTCTGTTTCCAAACTTGTACTTTAGATTTGCATGCTTATCGAACATCATTAGTGCGCTCTTGCCTTTTAAGTATCCCATAAACGCTGATATGCTTATTTTCGGAGGTATGCTTACCAGCATATGCACATGGTCCAACATTAGATGTCCTTCTAGTATTTCTACTCCCTTGTATCCGCACAACCTTCTTAGTATTTCTCGTACACTTTCTTTGTATTGATTGTAGATTATTTTTCGTCTATACTTTGGTGTGAATACTATGTGGTATTTACACATCCATTTTGTGTGCGATAGACTATTTGTCTTATTCGCCATTGAATCACCTTCCTTTTATTTGTGGCTTGAACACACAAATTATATCAGAAGGTGATTTTTTGTATAACTTCCGTCGCGCACCCGCATAGCGGGTGGTTTTTATTTCCCACACTTCGTGTGCTCAACTGGCTAAAGCCAAATAAAAAAGACAAGCCGCAGCTTGTCTTTGTCCTTTATTATAAATACTAGTATCTATTAATATTCTTCTCTGGGCCTACTATTTCTGGAAATGTTACGTGGTTTGCTCAAAGATCCACCGGGTATGATGCCTAGCTCTCCATCATTCACTTCCGTTGCCATGGTTCCATCTTGTTCATACTTGATGTGCATATGTGAATCATAGTATCGTAGTGTTAGATTGTAGGCTGAAAAGTCCACAGATGTGGGAAACACCTTAAATAAGAATTTCTTGTGAGAATCTCTTTCAATGGTAAAACTCTCTTCAGGTTCTGCAATCGTATGTCGTTTTACATTATTGATTCTAAAGGAAATATTCACAGCATCATCACCGCCGGTGTTCATCAGTATCATCTCATACAGTTCATCAGAAGGATGTACCTGCATGGTTTTTGTCGGCATAAAGCTTACTGTTTCTTTGAACATGATATAGTACTCATGGCTTGAATTGAGCCATACGGTGTAGTTGTTTTGTACCAACTGTATTTTGCACTCCAAGTTAGGCGGGCCCTCAATTTTTCTTTCAGGTACTTTAACTTCAACTGGTGCTTTAGCTGTTATGCTTTTATTTTGCATTCTGGAGATAACTCCCAAGGTGCAAAATATTAAGCACATGACGCCCAGACCACCAAAGCCTGCAAAAACAAAACTGTTATTTCTGATTGAAGGTACTGCAATATATACAATTAGTAACAATAACGTCAGTGCGAGGCTAATCCCTGCAACTAAGAAATACATTTGTGTTTGTTTGTTTTTTTCTGTGTCTATATTATCCAATTTTTTATTATCTTCTTGCACTTGATTATTCTCCATAAAAACCTCTTTATGTATTCTACCATAATTACGAATATAGTGTCTATATCTGCAACATATTTTCTTGTTAAAATAAACTTGCTAATACTACAAAATAGCACTCTATATACAATACCCTCTTGCAAATGTTTTAATCATTTATTGTATTAACATCTATATTTTGGTATAATTCACACATTCGAATTAGGAGGTGCATATGAAACAAAAACAAGCAAAAAGCTTACTCATTCTTGCAGTCATTTTCATCATAATTAGGACTGCTACGACCGTACTCTATGTCGATTTCCTACATATACTTCAAAAGTATACTCTAGTTTCACAACTCTCTGATATTCTAGCAACTATTTCTCATCTAATTCCCTTGTTTGCTATGATTCTCTTAATGAAGATTCGTGCTACTGATAAGACTAAGATATTGTATATCATCATTATAGTATTCGCCATCATTACCCAATTGCTTAACTTCTATGCTTTTACGATGAGAACATTGCTCAGAGCAGACCTCATCTCCCTTTCGCAAATACCTTTTGGAAGCGTTATATACTTAAAAATATTAAAATACCATCACTATTTTATTATGATGCCTCTAATGCTTATGTATATCTGGGTATTTATCAAGGAGCTCAAAAGTATCAACTGGATGCTATTGGGTTTCCTCTTCCCTATGTCGGTGTTTTATATACTTGAGCTAATCAGCCTGATGGTAGACATGACTGCATATAGCACGTTCTATAGGGAACTTTCAGCCAATCCTATATTTAGTATAGTACGTTATCTATGGGCAATCGGCGCCATCATCATCGCCATTCAAGCGATGAATAAACCCAAGATCGAAGAATAAATACTATATACACAAAAAGCAATGTATATACGTTGCTTTTTTCTTCTGCTTATCTTCTATCCTGCATTCCCAAAAAAAGCACCTATCATACCATTTCTTCGATTCCATCTCGTGCTATGGTATACTGTAGAAAACAAACAGCATAAGGAGATATTGTATGAAAAAGAACATTTTCGTCAAGTTATCTGTTTACATGATGGGTTTTGGACTGTTCGTAGGGGTACTGTTCCCATTCATTGTTGTGCTGCTGGGTGGATCGCCCGACACTACCTATCGCTTCTCCTTCATCTTTGTCAGTATTGTCGCAGGATTGGTTGTAGGTGTTGTCAATATCCTCTTTGCACGACTATTCATCGAACGGAAGATATCCAAGCTATCCGTGTATATGAACTCCGTTAATGAAAAGCTATCATCCTCCACCATACTCAAAAATGATTTGGAAGCAGATCATGAAGAATGTATGGTATGTGACGACTCCACCGACAAAATCGGAGAAAGCACACGCGCATTTAATTCCCTCTTGGACACTTTATGCCTTCAGCTCAACAAGAACAAAAGAATACGGGATTTCTCCAATCTTCTAAACTCAGATCTTGAGCTTAATACCATAACTAATAAAGCGCTTCGTCAGCTCATCGACAGTATCGGGGCCAAAGGTGGTGCACTCGCAGTAGAAGAAAAGGGAGAGCTCAACTTAATTGCTACCTATCATATGATAAATGCAGAACAAATATTAGAAAGCAAAATCCCATGGGAAACGCTCAAAAACAGCAAACGTCAATATCTACATATTCCCGAGCACGTCAAGATTGATGGATTACTTGCAACCTACAGACCATCACACACATTAGTTGAACCCATCATCTACAAGGATATCCTCTTGGGAATCATCATCTTATCCAATGATACAGCATTTGAAGATAGTGGCTTAGAGCATATCGAAATGCTGATTAACAACCTTGGCATGGCGATTAACAATTCACTAGCACACGAGCAGCTTACACGCCTTGCAGCCAAAGATCCATTAACCAATCTATACAACAGAAGATACGGTTTAAAGCGTATGAAGGAAGAATACTCCCGTTCATTGCGCAACAAGATTCCACTAGGTGTTGCCATGCTGGACATTGACCACTTCAAGAAAGTCAATGATACCTACGGGCACTTGGTTGGAGACAAGGTCTTGTCTGAGATGGCACTTGCGCTACAAGAGTCTCTGCGCGAAGGTGATATCGCTATTCGCTATGGCGGCGAAGAGTTTTTGGTATTACTCCCCGGAGCTGCTGAAAAGGATTGTATAATATTAGCTGAAAGAGTCAGAAGAATCATCGAGGAGTTGGTGGTTACTCATACATCACAACAAATCAAGTTCACCATCAGCGTGGGCGTTACATCATTCCCCCATTGCGATGCTAGTTCAATCGAGGACTTGGTAGCATGTGCCGACAAAGCACTCTACGCTGCCAAGCAAAACGGAAGAAATAGAGTCATCTACCTCAACAAATAATCCACTACAGTAGATATCAAAAAGGGGCTGTCCTAGCCCCTTAGGTTAAAAAACCCACAAATGTCATGCTGTTTTATCTATATTACACCTACTCCATACCGATTGCATTCACGGGGCATTTTTCTATCGTTGTTTTGACCTTCATTCTATTTTCTTTATGAATCTCTTGCGTTTTCACATTTGCTTTACCATCTACCATTTCAAAGTGTTCTGGTGCAATTTTTATGCAGATACCACATCCATTGCAGTAGTCGGTGTTGACACTAAGTGATGCTTCTTCTTTTGTATCTTCAGGTAGATCCTTCTTCTTGACAAACAAACCCATCAAGTATCCCATGATTAAGATTGCAACCACCGTCAGCACCCAACGAATCGCCATGAACTCTATGCTCAAGAATTTCATCTCATTGAGCAGCATAGGTACCTTGATCACAGCCCATGCACTCAATATGATAACGATGTTTGTAATGCTTGCACCCTTTTTCAGAAGCATCTTGCTCAATGGAAATGCAGCATAGATAGGACCTGCTGATAAGCTTCCTAATAGTATGGAAAACACATTGCCCATAAACCCCGACTTGTCCCCTAGTTTATCTATAATCCACTCTTTTGGAATCCATGCATCAATCAGCACAGTGAGTAGGAAGATGATCGGCAGTACTTGAATCATCTCCAGGAGATAGTACATGCTGTTGTTTACAGACTTTAGTGCAGTCTCAGGTGCGAAGATGAATATCCCTGCATACACAAGTACGACCAATACCAGTAGCTTATTTTTTTTAATCATCGAAAGTATCATAGTATCACCCCCATCACCAAGGCAATAATCAGTGCAAATCCGAAGCTCAGCACATTACGCGATAGTGCAAACTTTGTGCCAAACTCCTTTTTCTCCAATGGAAATGTCACAATGCCAACCATGGTAAGCGTTGTTAAAAAAGCGACAGCAGGTACGATGCTTGCACCCACATCTACAAATGACCCCACCAATGGAAATGCAACAAATGCAGGTATAAGCGTCACACTCCCCACAATAGCAGCAGCCACAGTAGACAAAAATGTGCTTGATGATCCCAACATGCTCTGAATCGATTCCGGTGGTATGATGGTGAGCACTAAACCAATCAAAAATATAATCGCAACGATGGATCCCAACATATTGCCCATCATTCCCTTTGACTTCTTCATTGAAGCCACTGTCTTTTTCTTGTCCTTTATAAGCGATACGATGATCAATACCCCTGTGATCACCCAAAACGCAATTACGAAAATGTCCATTTAACCCTCCAACTTTTACTTGTACCTTTTGCATTATAGTTATATACTCAACAAAAGAGTGTTACCTACGTCACACTATCGAGGGAAATATGAAACAAGATGAATTAAATCAAATACTGCAAATAAGGCTACTACAGTCCGTCCCACAGGAAAAGATGACATCACTGCTAGAATGTGGTCAATGGACCATTCAAAGGTACAACAAGAGTAAGATCATCCACCTGCAAAATGACACCTGCACAAAGATTGAAGTCATCCTCACAGGTAAGGTCCTCATTGACAATCTCGACGCTCAAGGCAATCTAATTGCAATTACCCAGTCCACAGTCGGCGATATCTTAGGCGGAAACCTTTTGTTCTCCTCCTCCTCAATGTACCCCATGACTATTACAGCGCAAGCTACCACCACTCTTTTATCAATCCAAAAGAGTGTACTGCTTAGCATGTTTCAAGATAATACCCCATTTCTTGCAAACTTCCTTCAGCAAATCTCTGACAATACACAAATCCTAAGCACAAAGATTATCAATCATATCCATAAGACCATTCGTAAGAAGATCATCACATACCTGACTTCCCAACAACAACTGCAAAAAAAGAATCCCATCACCTTGCCCATCACAAAGAAGAAAATGGCAGAAAGCATGAGCATTGCGCGCACTTCACTCTCAAGGGAGCTTATGAAGATGCACAAAGAGAAGATGATTACAGTCAATCGTAATGAAGTCACACTCATTAATCTAAATAAGTGAAGAAAGGGCACTGCATCTTTTCTGCACGATGCCAGAGTGTCGCTAAAGTCGACGCTTATCAGGCTTTTGATAAATCGTGCAAGATAAGTGGTTAGCAAATTGCATATGAGTGATGTTTTCTCATTGTAAATGAGGGTATATGCAATTTAGTGCAACACCGGAAGTCATTTTTTCTATGGAAAATAGACGTTTGTAGGTTTTTCAACAGTCTGAAAGGACACAAAAGATTGTGTCCTTTTTTTATACTTCATAATGTTATTGTTTTTCTACTTCGTAACCTCGTCCGTAGTTCTATCAATCCAATCGATGCGGTTACGCCCATTTTCCTTTGCGTAATATAGCGCTTTGTCTGCCAATCCAATAATCTGTACAATGGTATCTTTATCTTGCATCTCGCAAACACCAATAGATACATTCACTCTGATATTGTTGCCAAAGTCATGGCTACTAATCTTCACTCGCAGTCGTTCCGCCAACATCCGTGCTTGTTTGCTATTGGTGGCATTACATATGATAACAAATTCTTCGCCACCCCACCTGCCAGCTATGTCTGATGTTCTCAAGTGGCCTTTGATCACTTGTCCCAATTGCACAAGGACGTCATCGCCCTGTTGGTGACCGTAGGTATCATTAATTTTTTTGAAGAAATCAATATCAATCATGAGTATAGATATTGGTTGCCATTCTTTTGTATGCATAGAAAGCACTTCATCGATTTTTCTTCTGTTATTGAGTCCCGTTAGCTGATCTCTTTCAGATGCATTTTTATGTTCTGTCTTTTCTATATACAGTACTTTTTGATTATTAAATGATGCGATGCATGAAAACACACACATGATGATAAATGCCATGCTGGTAAATAAATGCGAGTACCCGAAGTAGCTTTTTGATGTGGTATACAGCAGTATGATCAATATTACATAGCTGCCAATAATTTTGGGAACGGTCTTATAGGGGCTATCGAGCATCGCCATATCTAGGATAAAAAGTACCACGAAAAACAACGCAAAGTCCGGTGTATTATTTCTAAACATCATGTAGGTATAGATGATCGCCAGGACAAGTAATGTGTAGTAGGTGACCTCCGTCAGCAGTTGTTTAAGCTTCCAACTTTTACTCTTGGATATCGTTCGTATCAGCACTTGTCCAACAATCAACAGTGCAAGCACAGACAGCAGTACATAGTGCGGTATATTATTGTTTGGTAGAAAGTTAATCAATAGTAATATCTCATAAAAGATCAATACGAATATGAAAAGCACTCCCATCGACTTCATCCTATTCAAATTTTCTGTGATGAAATAATGCCGAAACTGGACTTTTTCTTCGTCTTTGAGTTTGATGCTTTCGGAAAAAAGTTTCTTTATCTGCATAGTACTCTCCATTAAACCATACTACAATATTTTTATACTTTTATAGTATAGCATTTTACCTTTCATTGGTAAAGCATACAATATCCATGATAATGTAGATTTTTTTTTGGTTTACGCTGTGTTACGAGGCGGTCTTATTAACGTATTAGTGCATTTCCACATCAAGGTCTGTAAACACCGTTGTTGACTTGCTCCATGTGCGAAATCCCACCGATCCCGACGTAAACGTACTATCCCTAAGTTCCAATACCTTTTCGCCATCCACATAGATATTGTGTTGATTTCCTACAATGTCAATCGTAATCTCATGCAGTTCGTTCAAATCAAAATCTTTATCCATGACATCTTTAATCTTAACAGATGCAATCGGTCTTGTTTCCCTACCTTCATTAACTTCACGAACAACAAATCGATTTCCCAACCCAGGATCAAATTGAAACACATATCCCGATAATGTCTTAGCCTCTCCAGATGCACGATAGTATATACCATATCCACCCTTACTGTCTTTTAAGAACGATGCATTGGTTGTAATCTTATAATCTTCGCCTTTGGTTCCAGCGACAAGCACACGGTGTTCGCCATTACCAACATTTATAACGGTACCATCGGAGACTTCCCAATCTCCAAACATCGATCCTAAATCCCCTAATGAAAATGAACCACTGAATAGGTGTATCAAGTCCACATGCACAGAGCATGCAATCGCAACATCGCCCTCTTCCACGCTCCAAGTGTAGATGCCGCCTTCACTACATTTACTATCCTCAATCAGATACCCAGCATCCACCAAGACTGCCATGTCATGCTCTCCATCGGGGTTTTCCACGCCGCCCATGTTCTTGTAAACACTGTATTGCTTTACAGCAATTGCACGTGTATATTCACATTGCGATTCTTCTGCCTTGGCTGTTATCCCTGCATATATAGGTACTGCAATAGCAGATAGTACGGCAATTATTGCAATTACGATAATAATCTCAACAAATGTAAAGCCTTTTTTATTCATTAAGCCCTCTTTCTTATTCAGTTAATATTCATAAAATATTATATGTTAATTATACAATATTTGCTATAAGAAAACAATTCGATATTTTGACTCATCTGTTGTATAGTATTGTATTCGATATTCGATTATTCTTTTTTTCTTCCTTCCTTTATATTTCCATCTGCTTTCTTCAAATGATAAATATAAATATTCATGTTTTAAATCGACAAAATGAGATATCTGCTATGAACAAACACAAGGTTTTTGCATCGCTATTTTTTTTGTAAATTAGGGGAGATAATCTGCATTTCTCTCTATCGTGCGCTTTTTATTTAGTTCTCCCTAACGTTTATCAAGGTCTATTCCAACTTCTTAGATGCTCTTGTTTTTACCAAACCCCTCCACCATTCGCGACACTCATGGTCCCCCTCCCCTGATTAGGGGAGATAACATCTATTCCCACCACCAACTATAATATTCCCCCCTCCCCCCTTGACAACAAACAAAAAATGGGGTATTCTGCTAATAATACTTAAACCTATGAGTAAGAAGAGTAAATCAGTCAATAACTTAAAAGAGAGTCGTATGCGGTGGGATTACGGCAGGTGTATCCTGATTGAATGGCCTTATGAGGGCGGTAGCGAAAGTCATAAGACGATTAGCTTCCGACGGGAAATTCACACGTTATAGTGAAACCATATGAATGTATGGATTAAGTGAACGAAACACAATTTCGTTAATCTGGGTGGCACCGCAGGAGATAACTCTTGTCCCAAGTAAAGTAGGTGTTTTTTTTATACATACAACTCTTGTCTTTACATAAGATAAGAGTTTTTGTTTATATTGTAGTTAGAAGTAGTTAAGAAAATGAGACTGAGACGAGAAAAGGAGAGAACAAATGTTAGAAAAAAATGTAGA
>JAGLOK010000239.1 GCA_023139005.1 Clostridiales bacterium
TTTCTTATGAGCTAAAACCACTTTTTCTTTTTGAAGAATATCAGCATTCCTCCAGCGATTAAAACACAGAATATCGCAAATATCACAAATGACCATCGAGATGTCAAACCGGGTATTGAGATGAAGTTCATCCCAAACACACCTGTTAGAAACGACAACGGAATAAAGATTGCTGAAAAAACGGTCAATGTGGTCATGACTTTGTTCATCTCATTGCTTGCGTTGGATATCTGCATTTCATAGAGCGAGTTTACCATCTCTCTGTATGTGTTGAGCGAATCAGATATTTGATAGATATTGTCTTGCACATCATTCAAGTAGGGATAGACTTCTTTTGTAAAAAGCGCAGGTTGGCTCCGCGTAAAGTCATGTAATGCATACTTTATGGGTTCTATGCTGTTTTTCAGATACAGCAATTCTTTTCTTAGTCTGTATACACCGTCCATTTTTTTGCTGCTATGCTCAATCACAGCTGCCTCCACTTCCATGAACTGTTCTGAAACGGATTGTATGATTCCAAAGTATTGATCAACCAAATCATCGATTAAGCTATAGTAAAGATAATCCACACCCATGTTTCTGATTTGTCCTTGTTTGCCCTGTATTCGAAGTCGAATCGGATCAAACACGTCTCCCGGTGTTTCTTGAAAGGTGATGAGTATATTCTCCAGCATAAACATGGAAACGTGCTCGTGTACTATCTCGTTTTGTTGTAGATAAACCATTTTGAAAATTGAGAATAAATAATGCTCTTTGTCTTCTATTTTACATCGTTGTGAGACATTGACTATGTCTTCCAAATCGATCTTATGAATCTTGAATCGATTGCTAACATCATTCAACAATTCAGTATCTTCGAGTCCTATGATGTTCAGCCACAGCACATCTTTGTTGTCGGGAAGTTCATTAATATCATGAATCGTATACTGCTTGTACGCATCAGCATTGTATGTAAGCACTTGTAATGTGGGTTTGATATGATAGTCACCAGTATATTTAAGTGTTCCCGGCGGATCAATAGACGCCTTAGTAATATTATTTTTAAGCTTCATCAGCAGCTCCTTTTGTAGGTCAATTTCACCATTTATCATCAAATATATTTCAATAATATCATAGCAGAACTTATACTGACTGTAAATAAATTGCACTATATCAATGCGCTGATATCTACCTGTAAAAGTAGTGTGTTTTTTGTATTATTTATATTACGAAGAAATCCTGTGTAGTTGATTTAATTATATATTCATCAACTAACGTAACAGAATTCAAGACTCTCCAAAAGTAGCTTGCCATGATGCAATATGTGCAGTGATTTGATGGGTTTGAAACAATAGACCATGACATGTTTGTGACGCATCTTTTGTCCGTCAATGTATATTTTGAATTGCTGTCCAATCCTCAGGACATGCTCTCAGATGAAAGGCAATTTTCTAAACGGAAAAATATCTGAAATGCTGTATGATGATGAGTAAAATGTAATGAAGCCATAATTTTGAGCAAAAGAAAAGAGCCCCCGAAGAGGCTTCATAGTGTATTGATTTTTTGATCGATGTAGGCTTGTACATCTTGTAAATGTTTTATGATATCAGCCTTGATGTCCACAGGTGCAAGTGCTGGTGTATCTGGATTATTCTGATCTGCAGCATCTTTGCTCCATAGCATTTCTTTAAATGCGTTTATTATCTGAACAATTCTTTCAGCCTCCCTGCCTGCAACATCCACATGATATCCATACTCCACAATCAATGGATGCCTAATGCCATACTTGATACCATAGTGTAGTGCAGAATAGTAATTTTTATTGGCATAGTTTTTGCTCATGCGAATACGCGTCGACCACGAAGGTAGGTTCATATGCTGTGCGATAATTTTCGCCATCTGCTCATACATGGACCTGTATTGTTCATTTTCAAATGGGTAGATGATTAAGGCAACTCCGCGGTTGAGTTCTCCTTTTGAATTAACAGAGAAATTGGTATGATTGTACAGTATCGTATCACAGCCTGCATCGCGGCCCCGCTTTGCGATTGTTGACCACTTAAGCTTTGTGATCTCCGGCTCTAGATTGACAAATCCATATGCATCCGAGAGTGTCTGTGACAGTTCATGAACATACTTGCCCTCGACATATTTTGGATATCCGTACTTCGACGGAAGCACATTGTCGTTGATACCATGCCCACCACGAACACCGATTTTCCCCAGTTCTTGTTTGATATTCATATCAGAATCCGTCCGGGTTTGTTGGGTTGTTCAGTACACCAAATAGCACCAACAACTGTAATACGCTTGCAACGACGGTTTCTACTTGATCCGGCAGGATGCCCCACTTCTCAAACAGTCCCAAATATCCGATGATGGATATTATCTGTGCAACAAGTGCCACCCAGAATACTTTGCTTTTTAATCTGTTTTGTTTCATTTCTTTCCTCCTGTTTTTTGTATTAAAAAAAGACCTGTTGACTCAAGTCTTTAATTTGCTCTCAATCGTTTATTTCATCAATCCTGTAGTGTGCAGACTTCGCACATTCTTCAACCTTAGCCAGACGCTCTATGATATTGTTGTGCTTATCCATTTTCTTTTCAAGCGACTTGATTCGTGTCAGTATTCCACCAAATGTTACACCCAATGTCCCAACGGTGATGATTATTTGAATCCAAAATTCTGTACTTAGTGTCATATCTTTGTCCCCGTTTTTTTCGCTTTCTTAATACGTTGAACTTGTGCAGCTTTGATCAATCCTTTTGCTTTCGCTTTATCCAAATGAGCGTCTTTAATCTTACCCTTCTTGTGTAATCTCTCAAGTATTTTCTCCCAACTCATTTATATCACCTCTTTTATTACAAGTAATTCTAGTGCTAGAAACTCTGTTTCCTCTTCGAGAGATTCAACTGTTGAACCGTTTTCTGTGGTTGAAATCTTTTTTAGCTCCTGAATTTCTACAAGCAACTTTAGCTCGTTTATAGTGTCAGCCCCGTCAATGTTTTCATCTCCCAATTGTGCAATTAAGTTGTCCAATTGTTCGATCCCTTCAAGTCTAAGTCTGTGTCCATATTTTGGTCTATGTGCTAATTGGATATATCCTTTAGGTATCTCGGTAATTAGAGAGAATGTGTTATCGAAGACATTTAAGAAATCTTGAATATTTCCATTGACTTGCACAATAACAGTTTCTCCCCAAATAATCTTACCGTTATCAAGTATTCCCTCTTGTGCAAGCGTTCTTTTTTTGAAAGTTTCATTACCTTCAAGCCCAAATCTATATAAGTCTTTTTGTAAAAGCATGTACACATTAATCATAAGCTTGCTCCTCCGTTTATGCTGTTTGCCCTATCTATGGCTGACATTGCGCCACTGATTATCCATGCCGATAACATTTCAAAATTGCCGTCACCACCATAAAAATCTTTAACACGACAACCGATTCTCGTAGCTACTGGAGATGTGTGAGAAGTTGTAAATAATCCACCGCTTTTTGATTGAAATACTCCATCTAGGTAGGCATTAACTGTCTTTGTGCTTTTCTTATAGTATATCTCTAGTGTGTATTTGTGGTCTGTTGACATATCCGTGGTAAATGTCACTATGTTTCTTCCCGTAGAGATGTTTCCACCGTTCCAGTTTTCTATTATCAAATTGCCACTGCCGTCAACATAAAAGCCCCAACCATAAGTTATACCACCACCGACCTCTTGGGATTCCGCTAGTAATGGGTGAGTGTCTGATGCTTTTAGAATGATTTCTGTTAAAAAAGTGAACTCATCGGGGGTGAAGTCGTTTGCGGTTAAGTAGTCATTTGTTATCTTTAATGCGTTTCCAATCTCTGCTGACACAAAAGTTGCTCCAACATTAGTGAAATTGTACGACCCAACATCAGCATCTCCACTGCTTTCAAAGGTAAAGTGGTTGAGAACTCTGCCTGCATCACATGTAATTTCATTCTCACCTATTATCCAGTTTTCTTTTGCTCCCACGTATGGCACTACCTTAAAGTAATAGGTCATTTCGTTTGTTAGCCCCGTTACCTCATACCTGTTAACTCCCTCATAGTGCCCCGTGTCATCAGTTATATCTTCTATGAGTGTACCGTCGGACGCATCGTCCCCACTCACCCAAG